>JAYPMN010000320.1:0-1503 GCA_038129925.1 Flavobacteriaceae bacterium | reverse complement strand
CTGTACAAGCAGGTATTTTAGGAACAAATAATTCACCACCCACCATATTTCTTAAGCTTTGCAAAACAAATTCAACTCCCTCTGACAAAGTAATGAGGAATCGTGTCATGCTAGGGTCTGTGATCGTAATACTTCCACTCTCTCTTTGTCTCTGAAAAAGCGGTATTACACTCCCTCGACTACCGACCACATTACCATATCGAACGACAGAAAAAGTCGTTCCGCTAACTCCTGCATAACTATTTGCAGCAATAAAAATCTTATCAGAGCACAATTTCGTAGCGCCGTAAAGATTCACAGGATTGACCGCTTTATCTGTACTCAAAGCGACAACCTTTTTCACTTTTGCGGCGATCGATGCTTCCACCACATTGGTAGCACCATTCACATTGGTTTTAATAAATTCGTGTGGATTATACTCTGCTGCAGGAACTTGTTTGAGGGCAGCAGCATGAATCACATAATCAACCTCACGCATTGCCATCGTCAAACGGTCCTTATCCCTGACATCACCCAAAAAAAAGCGCACGGCAGGGTGATTAAAATCAGATTCAGCCTGCATTTCAGACTGCTTCCACTCGTCCCGTGAATACACAATAATACGCCTCGGGCGGGCGGTTTTTAAAACAGTACGGATAAATTCCCTACCAAAAGAGCCAGTACCTCCAGTTATAAGTATGGATGAATTATCAAGCATGCAAAATAAGTAATAATAAAGAGAATGCTAGAAAAACAGACCGGTGACAATGTGATTTGTACAAGCGATTACCGATGAATTTTGTTTAATCAATTGCGGGATGCAATGACTGCAGCGTATTCTTCGAAAGCTTTCTCGGAAAATGAAAGCGATTGATTGATCTCGTTTTCTGTCATTGCATCACTAATGAACCAATTATGATGGGGGTGGAAATACAAACCCTGCTTTGCAGCAAGTTTGCAAAGTGCCTGAATTTTGTACAAGTCTTCATCTCCTTCAATCCATGGATAAGGCATAGACGGAAGACCAGTCATTTTCAAAGGGACTCCAAATTTGTGCCCGATAGATTCAATCTGATCACAAAAAAGTTTTCCCTTACTCATGACGGAACTGGCAGTTTTGTTGTCTTTACATAATTGAAGTGAAGCAATAGCAGCTGCCATTGAGTAGGCATCGTTCCAGCAGCTTCCAGTTAAAAAAACTTCAGATGCCCCCGAACGGAAGTCATTGGTTCCCACACATGCTGAAATAGAATATCCATTACCAAGAGCTTTGGAATAGATCGCCATATCGGGAGTGAAGTTAAAATATCTGTGAGAACCCTCGTCGTGCAATCGCCAACCACAACGAACATCGTCTAGAACCAAAGCTGAACCGTTTTTTTGACACAGGTCCTCAACTTTAACCCAAAATGATTCTGCAGGCAGGACAGAAGGGGCAAAAGAAGGATGATGGTACGGGGTTAGAATGACGGCTGCGATTTTATCTTTATGGGAATTGAACAAAGATTCGAGCTGATCAAAGTC
>JAYPMN010000319.1:348-1527 GCA_038129925.1 Flavobacteriaceae bacterium | reverse complement strand
TCCTTCACTAAAATAAGAAACAACCCCATCTAGCATTTTTTTTGCTTTAGTAGTGTAGTCTTCATTTTCAATTAGTTGTCCCAATGTCCATAGATTTTCAGCCATAATAGCGTTGGCTGAAGGGATGACGTTATCATCTACAGCAATAATTTCAGAGAACAAAACAGGGTTTTCGGTAAAGGTAAAAAATGGATTTTTATCAGTTTCAAAGTTTTTTATGGCGGTTTGAGTCAGTTGGACTGCTCGATCCAAATAGGCTTGGTCTCCTGTATTTTGATATAAATCTAGAGCAGCTTTGATGGTAAAGGCATAGTCCTCTAGATTGGCTTCCATCTTCGCTTCATTCGCCTGAAAGGTATGCATTAACTTTTTCCTTCTAATCAAATGATCCTCAATGAATGTAAAGGTTTGTTTGGCCTGTTTGAGAAAGCGGTCATCATCAAATGCACCATAGGCACTCAGTAAGCCCGATACCGTTAGTGCATTCCATGAGGTGATAATTTTATTGTCGATTAATGGAAATTCTCTTTCGTTTTTTAAAGCTTCAAATTGGTTTTCCCAATCTGCTCTCTTTTCGTTTAGTTGCTTTTCTGCTAGCTTGTATTTTAAACTCAGAGCACTTAAATCAGCAGATTTTCTAAGGTGATAATACTCCTTTTCAAAGGGCTTGTTTAAATCAATTTGATAAAACTCTTGAAGTAAGTTGAGGTCATCACCTCCAACAATTTTAATTTCTTCTGCATTAAAGATGTAATAGCGACCTTCTCCTTGATCATTATCCGCATTGATCGCAGAATAAAAAGCTCCTTTACTATTTTTCATTCGGTTACGTAAAAAGTCAAAAATTGAGTACACAGTCGATTTAAAAAGAGGCTTTTTAAACTCCTTATATGCATTTGAATAAAGTGTCAATAATTGCGCATTGTCGTAAAGCATTTTTTCAAAATGAGGGATTTTCCATTCAGGATCAACGGTATACCGGTAAAATCCTCCTTCAAGATGATCAACGATACCACTTAACGCAATATTTTCAAGCGTTTTATCTAAATATTCGCCAATTTTTTTGTCTTTATTGAGGTGATGGTATTGTTGTATGTAATTGAACTTTACTGGGGTAATAAATTTTTGATTTTGCTGCTCACCTCCGTTGATCGTATCCCATCTGCTGGACCATAAGGC
>JAYPMN010000319.1:0-338 GCA_038129925.1 Flavobacteriaceae bacterium | reverse complement strand
GGTTTCAAAAGCTTCAGTTTCCTCGGTATATTCAAAGCGGTTGACTTCTTGAATCCCCTTTTCTACTTTTTCAGCGAATCCATACAGTTGGCTTTTATCGTTTTCATATAGTTTTTGAATTTTACCCAAAACCTCCATCCATTGGTCTTTTGTGTGATAGGTCCCTCCATAAACAGGTCTGCCGTCTGGTAAACAAACTACATTTAATGGCCACCCACCACTCCCAGTCATCATCTGAGTAGCAGTCATATAAATGTTGTCAATTTCAGGATTTTCTTCTCGATCAACCTTGATACTGATAAAATTATCATTCATATAATTGGCCACCTCTTTATCTT
>JAYPMN010000318.1:0-1542 GCA_038129925.1 Flavobacteriaceae bacterium | reverse complement strand
CAACATAAAACCGGCTATATTACCAGCCATTTCTGCTGCAGATATGATGTGTTAAACTCCAACAAGAAGCTTTCTACTCAGTTTTTGATTAGGAGTTTTTAACTCGTATATGTAAACTCCATTGGGTACAGTATTTCCAATTTGATCTTTTCTATTCCATTTAATTTGGTGTAGTCCACTTTCCATATCTTGATCTATTAACGTATTTACTTTTTTGCCTACAATATCATATATATTGATGCTCACTTTGGATGTGGCTTTTAAGTGAAAAGAAATAGTGGTGATATCTGCAAACGGATTAGGATGATTTTGATAAAGAGTGTTATGGTTTAATGGCGGGCTAGAAACACTTAATGGTTGTAAAGACCACCCTAGATCCTGAAGAATGCCTAGTGTTATAGGACCAGGTGTAAGATTGGTTTCGCCTGTGCTACTGTATGGAGTCATTAAGCCATCTGGCGAACTTGCGGAAAAAGACGATTCGTTAAGATGCAGTATACTAGAGCCAAATGCAAAATTGCTTGGAGCAAATAGTCTCGGTCTGGATTGATTGTTTGCATTAACGGCATTAAGCCCATTAAAATAGAGGCTATTGCCTGTAAATTGTGCAGTTAGAGCTAAGGATGGATTTAGATAAAGCAGTGAATCTATTAGTCTTTCGCCTTGCAAATTTTCTAAAAAAAGATCATAAATTAAGGGTTCCCCGTTCAATGCGGGAACAGAGAATGAGGCTAGGGAATTTACTATAGGGTCGATAATGGTACTAAACGAACCAACTCCATTTTGATCAAGGTTTGCAACAGAGTAAAACCCTATGCCGTGCCCAATTTCATGTAATAGTACTTTAACTAAATGGTACTGATTTAATGGACAATTTCCGTCAGTTCCCATATACCAATTTCGGGTGCTATCTATGTAAATGTCCATATCAACTTCCGATATGCCTAAGTCATTTCCCGCGATAGCCTTAGCTAAACTTGTTGGATACCAAACATTACTGATGGGGGCATTTTGAAAATCTTTTACGCCATTACTTAACGTTAAGCCCAGAAAACCAAATGGGCTGGCATCAACCCAATAAAAATTGATTTTTATGGGAACATTTGAAACTAGAATATTACTCCAAATACTGCAAGCTTTATCCATTGCTGTTTCTGCTTCAGAAGATGAGTAATGGTAGTTAACCTGAAAATGGGAACTCTGATTGAAAGCAGAAAAACTAATCAATACTAAGTATGAAATGTAGCTGTACCTTTTAAACCGATTCACAATGAACAAGTTAAAAAGAAACAGACAGAGCTAATCTACTTCTTGATGATTTTTTTCTGATGATTTTTTCCTGCCACATTTATATCTAAAATATAAATACCCTTTTTAAACGAAGATATATCCACGGTTTTGGAATGGGTTGTCAATAGAAGTCTTCCAGATAAATCAAAAATTGAAAATTGAGTTGGTTTTTTACTATTCGAAGTTACATGTAATAATCCATCCGTTGGGTTGGGGAAAACAAGTATGTTGTCATCTGCCGGATTTAATTCA
>JAYPMN010000317.1:0-1577 GCA_038129925.1 Flavobacteriaceae bacterium | reverse complement strand
TGATTGTTCGAATTCTGAAGTATTGAAAAAAAACATTTCTGAATACGCACAATCGGATTCCAGAATTGTATTCTTTTTTTTAAATGACCATTGTGGAATAGCGGATGCCTCTAACTTTGCTATTAAGCAAGCGAGTGGAGACTATCTATTATTTCTTGATCACGATGATCTCTTAAGGAAGCATTCCTTACTTAAATTTGTTGAAGCCATTGAGGGTAATCCAGCTGCAAAATTGATTTATTCTGATGAGGATAAAATTAATCTATTCGGAGATAGAGTCTCCCCTCACTTCAAGCCGGATTGGAATCCAGACCTTTTACTCAGTCAAAATTACATATGTCATCTGTGCTGCGTAAGTACGAATTTAGTTCGTGAAATTGGTGGCTTTAGAAGTGAATATGAGGGGTGTCAGGACTGGGACTTAATCCTGCGAGCAACCGAGAGACTCACCAAGGATGAAATCTTACATATTCCTGAAATTCTTTATCACTGGAGAAAAGGTCGGCATTCAACTTCTAGTAATGTAAGAGCAAAACCAGATATTCTAAAAAATAGTTTGAAGGTGATCGAGTCCGCACTGCAGCGAAGAGAAGTTTCGGCAAGGGTGTATCCTGCATTAGGCAAAAATAATTATGTTCACATCAAATATAATTTGCCCGAGGAACCCCCTTTAGTCTCAATTATCATTCCAATAAGAGACCGAGTAGATTTATTGGAAAAATGCCTAGCAGGGTTGTCTGATTGCAACATTTACCAAAACTTCGAAGTTATCATCATGGATAATGGTTCAACTGAGAAAAGAACCTTATCTTTTTTGAATAAATTACAAAAAAACCCAATGTATCGAGTCATCTCTCAGCATGGACCATTTAATTATTCAAAAATTAACAATGAAGGAGCTCATCAAGCAAAAGGCTCTTTCTTGCTTTTTCTGAATAATGATGTGTTCCCCGTAAATAATTCTTGGTTGGAAGAGATGGTCTCCCATGCGATTCGTCCCGAAGTTGGATGTGTGGGTGCCAAACTTTTTTATCCAGATAGAACCATTCAACATGCCGGTGTGGTTTTTGGCTTAGGTGGAGTAGCTGGTCACGCATTTAGAAGATTTCCTGAGAACCACCCTGGATATATGAGCAGACTTCAGCTTGTTCAAAATTACTCTGCGGTAACTGCCGCCTGCTTAATGGTTAGAAAAAATATCTTTTTTGAAGTTAATGGATTTGACGAGGAGAACCTTGCTGTCGCCTTTAATGATGTAGACCTTTGCTTAAAGATTAAGGAACTGGGTTATTGGAATTTATGGACTCCGCATGCACAACTCTTTCATCAAGAATCAGCTTCAAGAGCGAGTGATCAAAAAGGGAAAAAGTTAAAGAGATATTTAAGAGAAGCTAATTTTCTTAACGAAAAGTGGACACAATATATGAATTATGATCCCTCCTACAATCCAAATTTAACAACCAGGCATGAAGATTTTTCTTTTTATGAAATTGTTTTAGATGGCAAAAAGAACTGAACCGAGTCTAGTTAGCTAAACATGACTCTATCTGGTTCATACCTAAGAGCGGTTTTCGAAC
>JAYPMN010000316.1:0-1592 GCA_038129925.1 Flavobacteriaceae bacterium | reverse complement strand
AGTAAGTTTAATTTTTTCTAAATTTATCTAAACAAAAACAAATAATTGATTTAATCATGGAAAAAATTCTAAGCTTAATGACTGTGGCACCAGCAATGGCCACTGACGACTACGTAGGGTTTACATTCTTCGTAGGATGTATGGCGATGATGGCAGCATCAGCGTTTTTCTTTCTCTCAATGAACTCGTTCGACAGCAAATGGAAAACTTCTATTTTGGTGTCTGGACTAATTACGTTCATTGCAGCAGTACACTACTGGTACATGCGTGACTATTGGGCAACCAATATGACCTCACCTACATTCTTTAGATATGTAGACTGGGTATTGACTGTACCGTTAATGTGTGTTGAATTCTATTTAATTTTAAAAGCGGCAGGTGCTACAAAACAATTGATGTGGAAAATGATATTCGCTTCTATGGTGATGTTAGTAACTGGATACTTTGGAGAAGCTGTTTACACTTCAGGATCTGGTCCTGCAGTATGGGGGCTAGTTTCTGGTCTTGCTTACTTTTGGATAGTTTACGAAATCTGGATTGGTGGAGCTGCAAAGCTTGCTGCCTCTGCAGGTGGAGCAGTTCAATCTGCACACAAAACACTTTGCTGGTTCGTTCTTGTAGGATGGGCTATTTATCCTATTGGATATATGGCTGGTACTGAAGGATGGTACAGTGGAATCTTTGGTGGTCTTCCAATGGATGTTGTTTACAACATAGGTGATGCTATCAATAAGATTGGATTTGGTTTGGTTGTTTACAACTTGGCTGTTCAATCTAAATAATCCCATGTTGGGAAAAATTGCTATGAAAAAAAATCGCTCTTCGGAGCGATTTTTTTTTTACATTCTTTCTGGCACTTGCATCCCCAACAACCCTAAACTACTTTGAATAACCTTAGCAACCTCACTACACAAGCTCAGTCTGAATGACTCTAACTCTTTATCGTCTCCTCCCAAAATAGGAAAATTTTGATAAAAAGAATTAAATAATTTGACTAGATCGTAGGTGTAATTTGCAATAAGTGCAGGACTGTATTGCTTAGCAGCTTGCTGAATGGTTTCAGGATAGGATAGCAACTGCTTTATAATATCTTTTTCTTTAAGGTTGATTTCGACTATTTTATGAGACTGGGAACTCACAGCTTTACTCCTTAGTATAGATTGGATTCTAGCATAGGTATACTGGATAAAAGGGCCAGTATTTCCAGCAAAATCAACTGAAGTTTTTGGATCGAAGAGTATACTCTTCTTGGGGTCTACCTTAAGTATAAAATATTTTAAAGCACCTAGACCAATGGTATGATAAAGAAGCTTCTTGTCATCAACAGACATTCCTTCAAGCTTTCCAAGCTCTTCTGAAAGACTGGCTGCGGTGGCCGTCATTTCATTCATTAAGTCGTCTGCGTCCACAACTGTACCTTCTCTACTCTTCATCTTACCTTCTGGCAAATCTACCATCCCATAACTCAAATGATAAAGGGAATCAGCCCATGAATAACCTAACTTCTTTAAAATCAAAAACAAGACTTTAAAATGGTAATCCTGTTCATTTCCAACTGTATAAACCATACCGTCCATCGTTGGATTGTCCTT
>JAYPMN010000315.1:0-1594 GCA_038129925.1 Flavobacteriaceae bacterium | reverse complement strand
CAGGGTAGGAAGGGAGTTCGGGATATTGACTTTTTAGTGTTTTAAAATGCGATTCTGAAATGACTGGATTTTTAAAAAAACTACCGCTATTTCCAAGTATTTTGGGGTTGGGGAGTTTGGACTCTCTGATGGAAATGACTGCAGCTGCAATTTCTTGAATAGTAGGTGAGGAATTTTCAAATAGAGCTTTTAGTGCACCGTATTCAACTTTAGTTTGATGTGGGGGTTTTTGCAGCTCAAAACAAACTGAGGTAATGATGTATTTCCCTTTTTGATGGGTTTTAAAAATGGAAGATCTGTATTCAAATTCACATTGTGTTTTGGTTAAAGTTTCTTCTTTAAGTGTATCAACATTTAGCGCCTTACAACTTTTGAATACTGAACTTAACTCTACTCCATAGGCACCGATATTTTGTATGGGTGCAGCCCCTACACTTCCAGGAATAAGGGATAAATTTTCAACCCCACCGTAATTTTGATCAAGACACCAAAGTACAAAGTCGTGCCAGTTTTCCCCTGCCTGTACATCTAAAGTAACTCCAGTTGGACTCTCATCCAATAGTTCAATTCCTTTATTGGCGATTAAAAGGCTAAGCCCTTCAAAATTCTGTGTTAAAAGCACATTACTTCCCCTTCCAAAAATTCTAAAAGGAAGTTCTTTGTTCTGAGAAAAGATGTATTGGAGTTGGGTCGGATCTTCTACTTTGTAAAAATACTTTGTTTTGGCTTCAATCCCGAAGGTGTTGTAAGGTTTTAAGGAAACGTTCTCTTCAAAACTGAGCATGTTTCAAGGTACAAATTTCTTGTAGGCTTCCAATGCTTTTTCCAAAATTGTTGCTGCGCGGATTAGTTTTTCTTGACTGAGAATAAAAGCAATTCGAACTTCATTAAGCCCTACGTTCGGTGAAGAATAAAAGCCTTTAGCTGGAGCCAACATTACTGTCTGGTTGTCCAAATTAAAGTCAGTGAGCAAAAACTTTGAAAAGTCTTCTGCATCTTCCACGGGAAGTTTTACAATACAATAAAAAGCTCCCATGGGGTGAGATACTTCTACGTTTGGAATTTGTTCTAACTGTTTAATCAAAGTATTTCTTCTGGCGGTATATTCTTTAACTACTCCTTCTAAATAACTTTCTGGTGCTGTAAGGGCAGCTTCACTAGCCATGAGGGCGTAGGTTGGTGGGGAAAGCCTTAGGTGGGCAAACTTTAAAACATTTTTAATTAAAGATGTATTCCTTGAGACGAGCGACCCAACACGAGCTCCGCACATACTGTAACGCTTGGAAACAGAGTCGATCATCAGTGTATGCTGGCTGGCTTGTTGATTACTTAAAACGGAATAGTGCGGTTCACCACCGTGGATAAATTCGCGATAGACTTCATCAACAATAAGAAAAATATCGTGTGTTACTGCCAATTCACAAAGGGTATTAATTTCTTCTCTACTGTAAACGTAGCCTGTTGGATTACTGGGATTGCACAAGAGTATTGCCCTTGTCTTTGGAGTGATTTTTTCACTGATATTCTCCAAGGCAGGAAGCTGAAATTGAGAATGAAATTCAGAAATAACGGGTACAACGCTTACACTAGCTGC
>JAYPMN010000314.1:0-1633 GCA_038129925.1 Flavobacteriaceae bacterium | reverse complement strand
TCCGAATCTGGAACTTGCTGCTCCGAGGATAAGTTATCTTTTTCCATTACCCAAAACTAAATCAATTTTACTCGTTTCTGGGAGTAAGACTCCTGGGCTAATCGTTTTTCCTTTGTGTACAATTTCTAAGACCATGTCCTTTCCAATATTGTTTTTATATGTAATTTCTCCCAACTCGAAGCCGACGGAATTGATTATGGATTGCGCATTTCTTTTAGTGATTTGGATCAAATTTGGAACGGTAATTTTACGATAACCTGATGAGTTTACTGTGAGGTAAATTTTTCTGTTCTTTTTTACTTCACTCCCAGCTCTGGGTAAATGGTCAATCACGGATAGTGGGGGTAAATCAGGAAAAAATCGAGTAGAATCAATGATTTCAAAACGCAAGTTTTGCTGCTCCATCAAGGAAGGGAGGGCTGTGATAGCAACACCCTCTAGATTGGGTACTTCTAAATATTCTTGGTGATTAGTCATTAGCTTTAGTGTAAATGAAATTAACCAAAATAGGCCTAATGCTCCCAAACCCAGATAAATAAGCTGTGTGTAGAAAGACTTACTGAAAAGAAAACGTAAAAAATTCATGATTTTAAATCTAGTTAAAGATAATAAAACTTAGGTTTTTTGGGTTGCTGTGAAATGCTATACCTTTGTAAAATAGTTAAAGTGCAAATGAGCAAAAAAAAGGTAGGTGTTGTCTGCGGTGGTTTCAGCTCTGAATATGATATTTCAATTCAAAGTGGAAAAACTGTTTTCTTAAACTTAGATCGCAATCTATGGGAAGTATACCTCATAATCATCAATTCATCAGATTGGACTGCAGTTGACGACCAAAACAATCAATACATAGTTTCCAAAGGTGATTTTACTTTAAACAACGGAGAAAATAATTTTGAACTCGATGTGATTTTTAACGCAGTTCACGGTGCTCCGGGTGAAAACGGACAATTAGCTGCCTTGTGGGAGCTTTTAGAAATTCCATTTTCCAGTTCAGACAGCTATAACTCCGCTTTAACCTATAATAAAAGAGATTGCCTCAACGTACTTCGAGCTTGGGATGTCCCCACTGCAAAATTCTTTGAACTCAATCAAGAGGATCCCATTGATCTGGAAAAAATTCAGAAAACTGTCGGTTTACCTTGCTTTGTAAAAGCAAATAGAGCAGGCAGTAGTTTTGGAGTTTATAAAGTAAATTCAATTAATGAGCTTGAGGGCTCGATAAAAGAGGCTTTTAAAGAGGATCATCAACTCTTGATTGAAAGTGCTTTGGAGGGCAGAGAGGTTTCCGTAGGCGTAGCAAAATTTAACGATACTATTGAGGTGTTTCCGATAACAGAAATCATCAGCGAAAATGATTTTTTTGATTATACAGCTAAATACGAAGGCAAATCTCAAGAAATTACACCTGCTGACCTCCCTGAAAATTGGCAAAATACTGTCGAAAATTGGAGCAGGTTGATCTACAAAAAACTTGAGCTAAAGGGAATAGTGAGAAGTGAATATATTTTTGTTGACGACATCCCTCACCTTTTAGAAATCAATACAGTTCCTGGAATGACAGCCAATAGTATCATCCCTCAACAGTTGAGTGCTATGGGTATTGAACTTTCAGATTTTTTTAGTTACCTTTTAC
>JAYPMN010000313.1:0-1635 GCA_038129925.1 Flavobacteriaceae bacterium | reverse complement strand
CCAATGGAATTGCCACTCATTTAACTGTTCCTTCTAAAAACTTTTCTAACCTTTTTTTTACTTCCACTCTTCCTAGCAAAAAAAGAACTTTTTCTATTGCTGGAGACTGGTGCTGACCCAAAACAATTACTCTAAGAGGAATAGCTAGCTGGGGCATTTTTAAATTGCGTGTAGCTAAAATCGATCGAAAGTGGCGACTGACTTCTTCTAAAACCCAATCATGGGGGAGATTCTTTGCAAAATCACATACCACTTCATAGAGAACTTGCTCGGAATCAACTCTGTTTTTGCGATAAGCTGAACTCTCAAACAACTCTCTCAAAGAGATACTTTTCGGTTCAGAGACATAAGAAAATAATTCGTCACTCAATTCAGAAATAGTACTGACCCTTTCTAATAATAATTCGCATAGGCCCTCAATTTCAATTCCATTTTTTTTAATTTCTTCTAGACTAAGATTATGTTTTTCGCATACTTTTTGAGCAATATCAGCTCCAGAAAGATTTTTCAAATGTTCCCCATTAACCCAAGCAAGCTTAGTCATATCAAATTTTGCCGGAGATGTCACGCAACTAGAAAGCGAGAACAGCGAAACAAATTCATCAACAGAAAATAATTCCCTATCACCATGACTCCATCCAAGTCTCGCTAAATAATTTATCATTGCGCTAGGAATAAAACCTTTTTTCCGAAACTCTAAAATCGAATCAGCACCGTGACGCTTAGATAACTTTTGACCATCGGGGCCATGTATCATGGGTAAATGCCCAAAAAAAGGTAAGCGTTTACCTAAACTCTGGATTATGTTTATTTGCCTTGGAGTATTATTGATGTGATCATCCCCTCGGATAATATGCGTAATATCCATGTCTAAATCGTCTACTACTGAGGCAAAGTTATAGGTGGGTAAACCGTTCGCACGAATTAATATCAAATCATCTAATTCTTCGTTTGAAATAGTAATTTCACCCTTAATAAGATCTTTCCAACTCACGCTACCCTTAAGTGGACTCATAAATCGTATAACTTTAGTGCCATCTAACTCTTCACTTGTCTTTTTTTCGACTATTCCCAAAGATCTGCACTTTCCGTTATATCTTGGCTTTAAACCTTTCTTAATTTGCTCACGCCTCATCTCATCTAAACTTTTCTGCGAACAAGAGCAAAAATATGCTTTGCCTTCAGATAAAAGAGTATCCGCTACTTCCTTATATCTTGAAAGCCGATCTGTTTGGAAAACTGGCCCCTCATCAAAGTCAACATTTAACCACTGTAAACCATTCAGTATTCCCTCTGTGTATTCCGCTGATGATCTTTCCACATCAGTATTCTCAATTCGCAATGCAAATTTACCATTATTACTTCTCGCTAAAGCCCAGTTATATAACGCGGTTCTAATCCCGCCAAGATGAAGATCTCCTGTCGGACTGGGAGCAAAACGTGTTTTTAGGACCATTGTTTATTTTACTCCATTCTCAACGCAACAACAGGCTCCATCTTAGAAGCCTTACGAGCAGGATACCAACCAAAAAAAATACCTATGCCAATTGAAATAAAAAACGAAATTAAAATCGAACTTAAAGAGACCTCAACAAAGACTGGTGTCATTGCCGCTATTGCGTATGACAATCCAAT
>JAYPMN010000312.1:0-1638 GCA_038129925.1 Flavobacteriaceae bacterium | reverse complement strand
GCTTCAACAAACAAAGACATAACCATAATAACACTTGAAAGGAAAAACAACCAAAAAGAAATCATATTTAACAAGCCTGAAGCCATATCGCGAGCTCCAATTTGCAATGGAATTAAAAGGTTACTGAACGTACCACTCAACCCTGCTGTTAATACAAAAAAGACCATGATGGTTCCGTGGATAGTAACCAATGCTAAGTAAACATTAGGATCCATTACTCCATCGGGAGCCCACTTACCTAAAAGAACTTCAAAAATTCCAAAGGGCTGCTCTGGCCAAGCTAATTGCAAACGAAATAAAAGGGACATTGCAATTCCAATAATTCCCATGAACAGACCCGTAATCAAGTATTGCTTTGAAATCATCTTATGGTCTTGACTAAAGATGTATTTCGTTACAAAAGTTTCTTTATGATGATGTCCGTGATCCTCCTCTGTGTGTACTGCTGCTGCTGTTGACATAATCTCTATTTTAAATATTAATTATTGGATGACTTCAGCAAATGTCTGCTGACTGTCCATCCATTCTTCAAATTCTTGTTCTGTTTCTACTACAATTTTCATTTGCATGTTGTAATGCGATGCACCACAAATTTTGTTACAAAGTAAAAGAAAATCAAATTCATAAGGATCTAATGCCATATCGCCACTCGCAACTAGCTCCTTACTTTTTTCAACTCTAATTTTATTAATTTTTTTAACCTTGGCAGTTACATCAGGATCTTGACGCATTTCTTCTGTCGTCTTATTAGGTGTAAAAGCAAACTCAGTAATCATTCCAGGAACACAGTTCATTTGGGCTCTAAAATGAGGCATATAGGCTGAGTGTAACACATCTTGAGAGCGCATTTTAAAAATAACCTCTCTACCTACGGGCAAATGCAATTCTTGAACCACTACATCGTCAAAACCGTTTGGATCTGTAGCATCAATTCCAACTAGATTTCTACCCTCAAAATCTTGAAGAAATCGCACATTTGCATCACCTAGCACTCCATCTTCTCCTGCATATCTAGCCTTCCAATTGAACTGCTGTGCATACAGTTCTACTACTAAGGCTTCATCATTTTCTTCAACAGTCATGATGTCTGTCCAAGTATAAAGCCCATACAAAATTAGGCCTGCTAAAGTAATTACTGGTATGATTGTCCAAATCATCTCAAGTCGTTCATTATCCGCATAAAACAATGCTTTCTTCCCTTTTTCCCCTCTGTATTTGTAAGAAAAATAGTGGAGTAGGGCTTGAGTAATCGTTTGAACAAAGAAAATAATGGCAAATGAAATCCACATCAAATTGTCATAATCAGCACCGTGCTCAGATGCTGAATTGGGCAAAAGTACATCGCCATAGGACCAAAAAGAAAAGATGGTAATTCCATAGATAAAAATCAAAAAAGCAAACATGAGTTTACCGTTGAGATTGTTGTCAGCATCATCAGCTACCTGCGTATTAACTTTCTTTGCCTGAGAGAGTTCAAAGATCTTGGTGATTTGCCAAATTGAAATGGCTATCAAAACAAGTACAGAAAGTATCAAAAATATATTCATTTATCTTTTCGATTAATTTTTAATAATGAAAGCGTTCACTCTCTCCCATATAGGGATCACCCTTGGCTAGCAAGGGGGCTTTTGTTAATTC
>JAYPMN010000311.1:0-1643 GCA_038129925.1 Flavobacteriaceae bacterium | reverse complement strand
TAGTATTGTTTCCGGGTAGGTCTTTTTCAAACATTTGAAAATCTTCCCCTTCAATCACCCCGATATGATGGTTGTTTCCGATAAGCGCCTGAGGCTGCATTTGATGTATCATACCATAAATCTCATCGTAATGCCAGTCTACCTTAACTGCTCCAAATTTTTTTCCATCCCACTCCTTTTGATCCCAATGTCCGTCAAACCAGATTCCTCCAATATCTCCGTAATTGGTTAAAAGTTCTTTGAGTTGTACTTTCATAAAAGCGATATAGTCTTCCCATTCGCCTTCCCCACGTCCTGCAATTCCTGTTCCCGTTCTACCTCTTGGAAAATAATCGTCTCGATTCCAATCTAATAAGGAGTAATAAAAGAATAATTTTATCCCTTGTTTGTGACATTCTTCGGCAAGCATTTTCAATACATCTTTCCCGTATGGAGTACTGTCAACAATGTCGTAATCGGTAGCTTTTGAATCAAACATTGAAAAGCCGTCGTGATGCCTACTTGTAATGGTAATGTATTTCATTCCTGCATCTTTGACCATGGTGACCCATTCTACGGGATCAAAGTCAGTAGGGTTAAAAAACTGAGGAAGCTTTTCATATTCCTCAACACTGATATTTTGATTGTTCATCACCCATTCACCATCTCCAAGTATACTGTAAACTCCCCAGTGAACAAAGAGTCCGAACCGGGCATCTTGAAACCAAGTTCTTGCCTTAATATTTTCTGGGCTAGGCTTATAGCTTTGAGCATCAAGTTTGGGAATTAATATGAGAAAAAAACAGCACCCAAGGAGCAGCTTAAAATTCAATGGCTTCATGTTTTCGTTATTTAGTTTCTTAAATGTAAGAATTTTAATTTTTCTGAAACAAGGTCTATTATATCTCATATTTTATAAAGCACCTTTTTCATTGTACCTTTTAGTCCAATTTATTAATATGACTATTTGGAATAATTTGCTTTATTGCTTTTTTGGGGGGATTTACTTGAGTTGTACTCAGGCATTAGCTCCGCTGGAAATTCAATTATTTAAAAATGGAGAAGGCGAATACGCCTGCTATCGTATTCCAGCTATGATTAAAACTCAGGAGGGCACCCTAATGGCATTTGCTGAGGGAAGAAAAACGGGTTGTAGTGACTTTGGAAATGTTGATATTTTATTGAGAATGAGTTATGACGACGGGCTGCATTGGACCGAAATGCAAGTCGTTGCTGAATTCGGTGAACTTCAAGCTGGTAATCCAGCTCCAGTAGAGGACCTCTTTGACCCTCGTTTTTCTGAAGGAAGAGTGTTTTTGTTTTACAATACGGGTGATGTTTCAGAACACGACATACGACTTGGAAAGGGTAACAGAGAGGTTCATTTTATCACCAGTGCCGATCAGGGGAAAAATTGGTCTGAACCAACCAATATTACCAATCAAGTACATTTCAATTCAACCACAACTCAAACAGAAAAAGATTGGCGTACCAACGCCACTACCCCAGGTCATGCATTCCAATTCACCAAGGCACCCTATACGGGTCGAATATATGTTCCTGCTAATCATTCTCAGGGAGAACCTCAAGAGGGCTTTAACGAATATCGAGCCTATGGGTTTTATACAGACAACCACGGCAAAGACTTTCAAACAAGTCCAGAT
>JAYPMN010000310.1:0-1650 GCA_038129925.1 Flavobacteriaceae bacterium | reverse complement strand
CACTAACTGTAATTTCAGCAGAGTAGAATGAACTCTCAGAACAATCAAGAATTCCCTTAAGTCTATAAGTCCCAGCTTGAGTTGGAGTATATTCATTTGAATCAATTCCGGTAGATATGAAATTACCTAAATTGTCCTCAACCTCCCAAACTATAGACGTGAAGTTTGATACGTCTAATGCTCTAAGAACAATATTTGAATCACCATCTTTTCTTATACAAGATCCTAAAGTCTCAAAATCAATATCAGTCTCAATTTTAGGAGGAGTAACAAAGCCTGAATAAAATCCACCAGTTGTTGCCGCATCATTATAGTTATAATACGCCACATATAACTCATCATCCCCTGTTACTTTTACATCACCAGTAAGTCCTTTTACTATATATACTTCATAATCAGAATTTCCTGTTACTGATAATGGACCTGTAGTTGTAATACCTGCAGGTTGATTCATAATATCACTTCCATTAACTTCAACTTTTGCATTATCTTTAGTTACAACAGTCACAACTCCATCCTCAAAATTTTTACCAACTCTGTTAATCTTGGCAATATTGTCAACATTACCCTTCGAAGAGCAATTTAATGGCGGTACAAAAAACATTCCTTGCCTTGCAGCTCTACTATTATCTTGATTCCATACATCACCTAATCCTTGATAGGCAAAAACCTTATCAGATTTATTTTCAGTGCTTACGTACATAGTACCGTTATTTGCGTATTTGTCCCCTTCAATTATTGTAAAATCACCTTCGTTAAGTGTTACATAGTTTTGTCCATTAACTTTTACAGAAGTATTGTCTTGATCTGCAATTAAGAGTACATTTTCCCATGAATCTTCACCACCACCTCTAACAAATATGTACTCAGAACCAACTTTGTCTGAACCAACAATTTGATCAACTCCATAATCTTGACCACCCTCACCTTCAGCAAATGATCCTAATCCGGAACCACAATTAATAACTATTGGTTTATCAGATTCAACTAAGGTTCCAATAATTCCATATGAAGAATCTTGTCGATTTTCTGAACCAAACACATAGGTCTGACCTGCATTTAAAATTATATTTGCTGTGGTTGCTCCACTAAAAAGTTGTTGACCATTTCCTGTTGGAAGAGTAATATTAATTACAGTATTGTCTTCAGTTGCCATTATTGAACCAAAATTCAAATGACCGTTTGCTTTAATTTTTAGAGCTCCTATCCTGAATTTAGTTCCTAATGCAGATTCTCCTTTTGAAACTAGCGCTCCACCATGATATTGTCTACCTCCAAATGCTTGGCCAGAATTAAATCTTGCTGAAACATAAATTTCTTGTTCAGCTTCTATAATGAATCCTGCATCATTTCTTGCTGTTTCAGTAAGACTTCTGGGAATAAATAAATACCCGCTCGAATCATTTGTTGGGCTAGCACTAAACTCTTGAGAGTTAGCATTTGAAACTTGTCCTGTTCTAAAAATTGTTCCATCAGCTCTTTTTACTGTGAAATTTATTGGATCAACTGAAGGAGTTGAAATATATAGCCACTGGTCTCCAGGAGCTGTTGTTTGTCCACTGGCTGAAGTTAGTGGAGGAATATAGTGTTTCTTGCTAAGTTGACCATTTAATTGTATTCCTGAAAATAAAAAAAATAGCAATAATATTT
>JAYPMN010000309.1:0-1660 GCA_038129925.1 Flavobacteriaceae bacterium | reverse complement strand
GCTTCCGGGATGGCTGGTGGGCAAATGATAGATATTTGCGCCATCAGTAACAAATTGGGAAAAAGTGATTTGGAGATTATGCATAAGTATAAGACTGGAGCTTTGTTTGAAGCGGCAGTATCTATGGGATATTTAGCGATGAACGTTGCTCATGAAGACAACAGAGCAAAAAGCATGAGAAGTTTCATGTCGAGGCTCGGTGTTGGGTTTCAGGTGGTTGATGATATTCTCGACGCAGTTGGTCTTCAAAAAACAACCGGCAAGGAAGCAGGTAGAGACAAGATTCTAAATAAACCAAATTTTGTTGATTTACTCGGGGTTGAGCACGCAAAAGAATATGCGGGTGAGTGTCTTGGCTCCGCTTTAAAAGCATTGGAAAAGTTTGGTGGGGAAGCTGATTTCTTGCGGTATATAGCTAATCGACTAGTGAAAAGAAGTTTTTAGCTCATGAAAATTTTGGAACGGATCAATTCTCCGGAAGATTTGCGAAAGTTAGCACGGGATGACATCAATAAAGTTTCTGATGAACTAAGAACATTTTTGTTGGAGTCAGTATCCAAGAGTGGGGGTCATCTGTCTTCTAATCTTGGAACTGTTGAATTAACATTAGCTATTCATTATGTATTCAATACACCATTTGACAAGCTGGTTTGGGATGTCGGTCACCAGAGCTATGCCCACAAAATTATAACCGGCAGAAGAAATAAATTGTCATCAATTAGAAAGTTTGGAGGAATATCTGGATTTCCGAAAAGGAGTGAGAGTGAGTACGATGATTTTGGTACTGCGCACTCATCCACCTCTATATCAGCAATATTAGGAATGGCTTTAGCCTCAAAACTTAATGGTCTGAATCAAGGTGAAAGTAGAAGAAGACATATAGCAATTATAGGCGATGGGGCATTGAGTGCTGGGATGGCTTTTGAAGCTTTAAATAATGCTGGCCACGGCAACAAAGATTTGGATATATTGGTAATTTTAAACGATAACGATATGTCGATTTCCCAACCGGTTGGGGCTTTAAGTAATTATTTAGCTCGGTTGCTGACTGGCAAAATGTACTCATCCGCTCGCGAATTCAGCAAACAAGTTCTAAAGAAAATACCTCCCGTTTTAGAAGTAGCAAAGAAAATTGAAGGTGGGGCGAAAGGCTTTTTGACACCTAGCACATTGTTTGAAGCGTTCGGGTTTAATTATTTTGGCCCTATAAACGGACATGATTTGAATATTTTGATTCCAGCACTAGAGAATTTACGGAATTTAAAGGGACCCCAGTTTCTCCATGTAGTCACAAAGAAAGGCCATGGATACCAAAAGGCAGAGCAGGATCCAATCCTTTATCACGGACCAGGCAGTTTTAATCCTAGGGAGGGTATAGTAAAGAAGAAGGAACCAGGAAAAAAAACATATTCCAAAATTTTTGGAGAGTGGCTTTGTGATGCAGCCGGTTCGAATAAAAATATTGTTGCTATCACGCCCGCAATGAAAGAGGGTTCAGGGATGCAAAAATTCGCAGATATGTTTCCAAATCGATTTTTTGATGTTGGAATAGCTGAACAACATGCCGTTACATTTGCTGGAGGATTAGCTTGTGACGGTATCAAGCCTGTGGTAGCTATTTACTCTACTTTTTTACAAAGAGCATACGACCAACTAATTC
>JAYPMN010000308.1:0-1666 GCA_038129925.1 Flavobacteriaceae bacterium | reverse complement strand
TTTTAATTCAGTTACTTCACCGGATAACACTAGTTTCAAAGAGGCTTACATAAAAAATCTCGCAAAATGGTTTAAGCCTGACTTTCTAAAAGGCTTAAAGATCGTTATCGATCTAGCATATGGGGCAACCAAAGAAATTTCTCCTCATGTTTTAAAACTTTTTGGTGCTGATGTAATCTCCATGAATGAAGGGGAAGGTCTCATTAATGACAGTGTTGGCTCAGAATTTACAGATGGGCTTTCTCTAAAAGTAATACAAGAAAATGCAGATATTGGGCTAGCTCATGATGGTGATGGCGACCGTATTGTTTTTGTTGATAAAAACGGGAAGAAAATTGATGGAGATCAAATCTTAGGAATCTTGGCATTACAAAATTCGTCAACGGAATTATGTAAACCAAATGGCTTTATAGCAACAATCCACAGCAACTCTGGGCTCGAGCATGCCATAAATGGTCAGGGAGTCAGCTTTTACCGATCCGATGTAGGCGACCGGAATGTTTTTGGGTTAATGCAAGAAAAAGGTATCAATTGGGGGGGGGAATCTTCAGGGCACATTATTTGTTCAAACTATTTAAATACCGGAGACGGACTTTTTTCAGCTCTTTCTCTCTTAAAATGTATGACTGAATCCAATTGTGAAATCTCAACGCTGGCTAATAAAATTTCACTTTGGCCTTCTAATTCCGTGGCACTTAAAGCTGATTCCAAAAAAAATATTTCTTCATTTGATAATCTTCAGATTTATCTTAAACAAATTAAGGATGAGCATGGTGATAGAGTCCGGGTCCTTGTTAGATATTCAGGAACAGAGCCGAAGATACGAATTTTAGTTGAAGCAGAGGATAAAAAAATCATGGAAGTTGTTTTCTCTCGGGTGAAAGCACTAGTTGCTGAACATATTTAATTTTTGTTCGCTTTTACTAAATTTGGTCTTATCCACATTCCTTTACCCTATGATTCAAGAATCGACAATTGCAGAGCTTGACCCGCGACAGGTTAAGCAAGTTGAAGCAGCAGATAAGGCTGCTTTAACAAATCCCAGTTATTCCGTCGAAATCTACTCTGCCATCTTGAAACTTTCTCCCGGTTGTCTTGAACTGAGAAAAAAACTAAGGACCCTACAATTTAGAATGGCACAGAAGTCTACAAAAGGCTTTTCAAGCCTCTTTGGTAAAGTAACGGCAGCTCCCTTCATGCTCCGTGGAAAAGGAGACAAGGACCCGACTCTTACCTTGGCTAAAGCGGAAGAGTTAATTGAAAAATCCGTGGGGAATATCTTGGCTCACCAAATGCTTATCGATGCAGCTAAAAATTTAGGGATGAACAATACAGTGGTTTTTGGATTAGAGACAATAAGGCAAATCAATACCAAAGATCTAAAAAACCTCAAGCAACTCGGGGATGCCTACCTGGAAGTTGGAGACACAGAAAAAACAATCGCGAGTGGTAATGAGATTCAAAAATTGAATCCTAGTGACGGTGATGCCGAAGATTTAATGAAAAGAGCCTCCGTTGCAGTTGCCATGAATAAGGGCAAATGGGAGGAATCGGAGGATTTTCGCACCCAACTCAAAGACGAAGCGGAAGCTCAATCTCTGGAACAGGCTTCGAAAACTGTGAATGATTCAAAAGGCCTCGAGGAACTCATAAGGCAAGCCTATTC
>JAYPMN010000307.1:0-1680 GCA_038129925.1 Flavobacteriaceae bacterium | reverse complement strand
TTCTAAACCTTTCACAGCTTCTTGCCTCAATTAAGGCTGCACAAAGTAGCTTGTGAACTAAATGATCTGTTTTAGACCCTCCTTTGGGGAAAAATGCACGCAATTGAATGACGTAGGGGTCTTTTCGCTCTCGACCCAGTACAAGTCCCCTTTCAAGAATCAAGTCGTGTACCATTTTAAAATGACTCATTTCTTCTTGAGCCAAATCTGTCATGGCAGAGACAAGTTCAGGAATTTGTGGAAACCCAATAATCATGGAAATTGCGGTACTTGCTGCTTTTTGCTCGCAATAGGCGTGGTCGGTTAGTATTTCTTCAATATTCTTCTTGGCAACATTTGCCCATCGAGGATCTGTAGGGAGTTTAAGTCCTAACATAATTAAAATTCAAGGTCAAAATTTTTTCGTAAGGTATCCAAAGCAGGATTGATTTTTACTAGATGCTGGTATTTTTCTTGTGGGGAAAACACCGATTCTTCTTTAATATTCTCAATTATGTTGAGATTGATTTTGATACCATAATGGTTTAATTGTTCTCTTAAAAAAGGAACCAGTTGTTCCATTTCTCCAGTCATTTCAACCTTATTCATATCGTTTGCTACTGCAAATTGTACAGTAGATTGCTCTATTAAATCAGGTTGATGCATTTGCATAATAGAGGCGATATTGTGTTTGCCCAAGTTTTTTAAATTTTCCGTATACTCATTCCATAGTTTTTGTAGGGTTTCTTTTTCGAAGAAGTCCTCAGGGAGATTTTCTTCTTGAATTACAGGAGTACTAGCTTTTTTTGCAGCCTTTTTTAAAGCAATACTAGACAATGAAAATCCTGAAACCACTTTTTTTAAGTTTTCTTGATTAGGAGTGGGGATTTTTTTTGGAGATGACTTCTGTGGTGTTTTGCCATTAACAAGTGGAACTGTTTCTTTAGAATTGCTGTAGGGCTTGGGGTTTGTTTGTACTGCTGGCCTCTCTTGCTCAAGCACCTTTTCTTCTTTTATAGGCTGCTTTTTTGGAACTAGTTCTTCCTTTACTTCCAATTTTACACCAGAGGAATCGATTTTAATCGCTAGCTTGGGTGGGATGATGAAGCCTTTTTTTTTTCTCCATTAAAATGGAGAGAGGCTAACTGCATAAGAGCGAGTTCAACATGAACTCTTTTATTGTTGACACTTTTGTAATTTACTTCAGAAGTATTGATCAATGCAATGGCATCGAGAAGGTAGTCGGTAGATAAAGGTTCGGTTTCCTCTTGATAGTTTTTTTTCACATCTTCACCCAGTTCCATTAATGCCAGGGTATTGGAGTCTTTTGCCAACATCAAATGCCTGAAGAAATCTCCTAAGCCTTTTATGAATTGTAAAGGATCGATACCTCTTTGGAGAAGGCCGTCATAGGCCTTTAAAATTCCTGGAATATCGTTTTTAAAAATAATTTTCCCTAAATCAGCATAGGTTTGATGATCTAAAAGGTTTAGGTTGTCCGCTACAGTTTTGGCAGATAAATTACCTTGTGTAAAACTGACCATACGATCAAAAATAGAAAGCGCATCGCGAAGAGCACCTTCTGCTTTTTGGGCAATCAAATACAAGGCACTTTCTTCAAAATCCAATTTCCTATCCTGTGCTATATTAACAAGATAATTTTGAATATCACCGACCGATATTCTTTTGAAATCGTAGACT
>JAYPMN010000306.1:0-1695 GCA_038129925.1 Flavobacteriaceae bacterium | reverse complement strand
GATGATATCGTTTCTATTAGCTTTGATACTTATGCTGATGGACGTAACAATTACATCTTGGTAGCTAACCCTTTTGGAAGTCAATTTGATGTTAGAGCAATCAATGCAGTATCTGATGAGCAACGTTACGACGGAAGCTTTAATATGGACTTTGAAACTGTAGGATCTATAGTCTCAAACGGATTCCAAGTGGAGTATAAAATCCCTTTTTCGTCTCTTCCCTTTCCTAATGGTACAAATCAAAAATGGCATTTCAAGCTGGGAAGAAAGTATTTTAATGAAAAAAATGTTGAAGTTGAGGTACAGAGTCAAACTTTTGATCGAGATAATCCGTGTGAAGTTTGTCAAACAACTGAGGTGCTTATTCTCAATGACATCACTATTGAAAAAAGAATAGAGCTTTTACCTTATGTAGCGGGAAATTTAAGTGGAAACAAGCCTAGCAAAAATGCTTCACTAGATTATGATAAATTTAAACCTAATGCAGGTCTAGGGCTCAATTTAGACCTCAGTAAAAATAGTGGGCTCGAAATTACCTTAAATCCGGACTTCTCGCAGGTTGAAGCAGATGTAACCCAAATTGATGTCAATTCTTCATTTGCTTTAGAATATCCAGAACGCAGACCTTTTTTTAATAGGGGAACAGATATCGTCAATTTTACAGATGGTGCGTTTTACTCCCGATCCATAAACAACCCCTTACTTTCGACCAAACTTTTGAGCCAAGCCAAAAAATCAAGAATCTATTTTTTAACTGCAATCGATCAAAATTCGCCCTATCAAATAGCAGGAGAAGATCGCTCCTATTTGGGTCAGGGCGGCCAATCTTTTGTAAACGTATTTCGTTACCAAAGACTTGTCAATAAAAATACCCGCTTGGGATTGGTAAGTACAAATCGTTACTATAAAAATGGAGGGTATGGAAATTTATTTGGTACAGATGGGTGGTTCCTCATTTCTAAAAACTGGCGGTTGACCTATGAACTACTTGCAAATTTTAATCAAGAGCCCGAGGCGAACTGGATCGATACTCAAGACGAGATAGAAGGTAGATCCGTAGCTTTAGACAGCGAAAAATATGGAGGAAGTGCAGTTTATGTTCAATTGTATCGAAATACCGAACATTGGAAATCCTATTTTTATTATCGAGACATCAGCCCAGAGTATCAAGCTAATGTTGGCTTTGTTGTAAAAAATAACCGGCGGTGGGGAACCATCTTTCACGAATATCAGAACTTTATTAATAAAAAAGGGTTGCAATTTTTTAGTGTTGGGACTAAAGCAGATTTAAACTATACATTTCAAAACTATTTAAAAGCCGTCAGTGTTGACGGAATATTCAGTATCAGAACCTATTTAAATACCGAAATTCAATACACTTACGACTGGGATATTTTTAAAAATTATTTGGGTAGGGATTACCGAAATGTTGGTAAAAGTGAATTGAGCATTCGAAATAATCCAAGTGAATCGTTTTCTCTCATGATTCGATCAACCTTTGGTAAAGATTTAGCCTATAACGAAGAAAAACCAGACGTAGGGAGGGAGTTTACCCTTTTTATCATGCCAAGCTTTCAGTTAGGGGATAAATTTAACCTTTCCCCATCGATCCGATACGCAACTTTAAAAAAATTAGATAAGCAAGAAAAATATTTTGAGGGAGCCATCTCACGCTTTTCCGCACGCTACCAGTTT
>JAYPMN010000305.1:0-1701 GCA_038129925.1 Flavobacteriaceae bacterium | reverse complement strand
AAGCAGTAATTTTATAAAAAGTTAAATCAAAAGCCTTCCATTATGGAGGGCTTTTATTTATTAAAACTCAAATTTAAAGAACCCCTTTTCAATGTAGTTGTGGTATTTTTCTACATTAAACTGATAATAGGTAGCAGGTTTGTGCGCTACACCTTCTTGTTTTTCATCTAGTTTATTGAGCACTTCCAAGTTGATGATTTTCCTTCTGAAATTTCGATTGTCAATTTTTTTACTAAAAATAGCTTCATAGAGTTTTTGCATTTCATTTAACGTAAACTTCTCGGGAAGTAAATTGTATCCTACAGGCCTTATTTTAGTGTTGTTTCTCAAATACGCTACACTTTGATTGAGAATCTCAAAATGGTCAAAAGGAAGGTGTTCAATATCCTTTAATGGAACCCATGTAGCGTCTTTAGCGAAAGAAGAAGGGTTTAATTTAAAATCAGACATTCTAATTAAGGCATAATAGGCAATGGTAACCACCCTTGCATTAGGATTTGCTCTAACCGCTTTAAGCCAAGGTTGATCTTCCTTTTTCTTAATCCGATTTGGGTCTCCAAAAGCGCCAAATTGCTCTAAATAAATATTGGATAGCCCAGTTAATTCTTTGAGAACTCGTTCAGCCGCTTGGTTTAAATTTTCTTGGTCATAAATTAGATTTCCTGGTAGGGCATAAGCGGAAGCTACATTTTTCATTTCATCCTCTCTGTCAATTAGCAGAACATGTAGCTCTGTGCCATCAAAACCAAACACCACACAGTCTACGGAAATGTTTTCGTTCAGATTTTTTGAGGACGATTTGTTTAGTGGCATTTTAGTATGTTTGTGTACTTAATGTCATATATACGTTTATGAATATAAAATTTTTTTTTCAATTTGTTCAACTTTCACTTTTAATCCTTATACACTCTTGTTCTCAGCGTAATTTGGATAAAATATTTGTACCACAGTCAGTTACCGATTGGTGCAGCCCAATTCAGCTAAATAATGAAGGGGTAAACAAAATTGATTTAAGCTCCTATTTTTTTGAAAACTATAAAATAGACTCTGTTTTTTTTGAAAATCGAAAGTTAGAACTGGATAGCAATTGTGTAGAGCTAATCCCTGTAACTTTAAATTCTTTTTTATCTACACTTAAAGTTTACATAGAAAATATTCCATATCACATTCTGCTAAAGGCTCCTGATGTTCAAGAAACAACCATTTCACTTCAAAGTGAGGCTAAAGAAGTTAAGATTAAGGGTGAATTTACCAACTGGGTTCCAGTACCAATGGAGCAATATGGGGATACATTCCGGTTTACAAAATCTTTAGATCCAGCAGTGTATCAGTTCTGTTTCATAGTAGATGGAAAAGAACAATTAGGCGATTATTATGATTTGGTTCCAAATGGGCTAGGAGGTGAAAATTGTCAAATCAGTGTACCTAGTAAAAGAACTGAAAACCCATCTTTGAGTTTTGAATTTGATAAAGATGGTCATGTGGTTTTTAAATCACTTTCAAGAAAAGCAAAGCTTATGGTGTTTTTTGAAAATCAATTAATAAAACATTTTGATACAACCATAAAAGGAATCATTCCGATACTTCCCTCTTACAGTAGTCAGTTAGATTTGAGTTATTTACGAGCTTGGGCACATTCTGATAAAGGTTATTCCAATGAAGTTTTGATTCCTTATATAAATGGTAAGGCAGTACAAGATC
>JAYPMN010000304.1:0-1703 GCA_038129925.1 Flavobacteriaceae bacterium | reverse complement strand
TTCAAAAAGGAAATTTTGCGTTACGCAGTGCAGCTGTTTCTTTTCGTTTTTTTATTGCCCTCTTTCCAACGCTTATTTTTTTACTCTCTCTTATCCCCTATTTACCTATAGAAGGCGTAAAGGAAAACTTATTAGTTATGTCCGCTGAACTCATGCCTGCGGTTATTTATGATGTTTTTGAATCCACGGTTAATGGACTTTTTACTAGACGTTATAATGCTTTATTAAGTATTGGATTTTTACTTTCGCTGTATTATGCCTCCTCGGGAATCAACACGTTGTTAACTGCGTTTTCACAGTCCTATCAAATTAAACTCCAAAACAGCTACATCAAGCAACAAATTTTATCGCTTGGCATTTTTCTTCTCATCATACTTATTTTCTTATCTGCTATTGCTCTATCTATCTTTGGTAATTACCTAGCCAGCCATCTACAAAGTAGTGGTATTGTGTTTCTTTTGGATGTATTCCAAATCTTACTTCAAATTCTGTTTGTGATATTTGGAATTGCCATTCTCTATCACTTTGGAAACCCACATACCCATAAATTTAAACTGATCAATGCAGGTACCCTATTTGCTACCATCGTTGTATTTTTGGCCACAAAAGGATTGTCTTTCTACTTCAGTAATTTTAATGTATATAACAAAATATATGGATCCATAGGATCTCTGCTTATTAGCCTAATATGGCTAAATGTGGTAAGCTATGTACTTATCATTGGCTTTGAACTCTATACAAAAGCCAGTGAAATTAAGAAGAAATACCGTTCAGACCTAAAGTCCTAGCATATCATCTTTCAGGCTATCGTCAGCTGGATTTCCACCCAACCAAATTCCAAACAAAGCTTGTTTAAAAGGTAGTCCAGAAAATTTACCTCTTTCTTTTCCATTTTTATACAGATAAACAGCATCTCCAGCATGGTAATTCAGCAGTATTTCATCTCCTTCTACAAATTCATCGCTAAGGTATTTTTTGAAATTGGCCACATCCTCAGGGGAAGATTTTCCAGCGGTTGTATTTTTGAATCCATCCTCTAACGCTTCGATAAAACGTTCTCTAGTTACCATAGATGACACAATGACTATTCGGATACCCATTTCTTCATCAGCCATAATCACTTTGTCTGCATCATTTGTATTTGCTTTTACATATAGTGCTCCCACATATAGATCAAGAAAACCATACTTTTCTCTTAGTCCACCACCATTTAGAACGGTATTTTGATTATTGATAGACATAGTAGTAGCAAAAGAAACGTCTTCAATTTCTTTAGTTTGTGCATCCATAGTATAACTGGAAGCTATCATCATAGCAATAAGGAAGGTTTTAAAAATTTTCATGTTTTTTTTATTAATATTTTGAATTAGTCTAATTTAAATGAAATTTTTAGGATTTCACAACACTAAAACAAATCTAATGCCAAGATTTTACGTACCATCAATAGAAAATGAAGAATTAGAACTCTCTGAATTAGATTCTAAGCACGCTATACGTGTGTTAAGATTAAAAGAGGGTGATGATATTTCCATTATGGATGGAAAGGGAATTTTGGCTGAAGGAGTGATTATAGATGATCATGTGAAAAAGACCAAAGTCAACGTCAACAAAGCTGATTTTTATGACCCCCCTTTAAAATTGATTTTAGCGTTCTCTCCTACTAAAAGCAATGACCGTAATGAATGGATTGTAGAGAAAGGAAC
>JAYPMN010000303.1:0-1708 GCA_038129925.1 Flavobacteriaceae bacterium | reverse complement strand
GGCATCAGCAATACTTACCTTATCCGTAAACTGCTCTACTGTCACCACTTCTAACGAAGAGGTAGAAGGTGCGTACGTACCTTCAAACTGTGCTGCCTCGGCTACTTTTTCATGTATACCAAAGGAATTAGAGGAGAGTGAAATAACAACTTTATCCTTTTTTGAAATACTGTGATTGAACGCTTTATTGGTAAAACAGGAACGTTTAACCTCAACAGGACTATAAGCTGTAGGGAGCCCAATGACATTTGAAAAATAAGCAGCTTCAAATTTTATAGCGGTGAGAGGGCCTATAAAACGACCGTTCGCAGACCCACTTACAATCATTAGGTCAGCGGCTTCAGCCTTAGCAATATCTACCAAGGTACTGCTGTAGCGTTCTGCATTAAAATGTATATCTCCAGCTGGAGGGATAACAAATACCTTGTCAACTCCATACCCCGCCAGGTGCGAACTGTCCTCTAAACCAAAACAAACCGCGATTAACGAAGTCGACTTAGCATCGGCAATAGCACGGCCATAAGATGCTACCTCTAGGCTAGACTTTTTTATTTCTTGATTTTGTGTTTCTATGTATACTAAAACAGACATTATTTCAAATATTTATAAAGCGTTAGCTTCATTTCGTAATAGGTCAATTAACTGGTCTATATTCCCCGCATCTACGAGTTTTACCAGTCCTTTTTCTGGTGGCTTTTCGTATGATTTAATGGAACTGGAAGCCTTAAACTCTATAGGTGTCACTACCTCTAGGGGCTTTTGTCTAGCTTGCATAATTCCTCTCATATTGGGAATAATCAAATCCTTTTCTTCAACCAAGCCTTTCTGTGCTCCAATAATCAGAGGAAGTTTTCCCTTAAGATTTTCTTTCCCTCCATCAATCTCTCTTTGCAAATGGATGCTATCTCCCTCTTTATCGAGTTTAATACAATTTGCCAAATAAGGCATCTCTAAATAATTAGCCAACATAGCACCAACCATTCCTCCATTGTAATCTATGGACTCTCTTCCAGTAATGACCAAATCAAAAGCTTGTTTTTCTGCATATGCTGCAAGTTGAGAGGCAACGTAAAAACCGTCTTCAGCAAGGGCGTCTATTCGTACAGCATTGTCTGCTCCAATAGCCAAACATTTGCGTAAAATTGGCTCACAAGAAATATCTCCAACTGTGGCAACAGTTACCGAAGCCCCTTCTTGCTGTTGCAACCAAATAGCTCTGGTCAATCCAAACTCGTCGTTTGGATTGATGATATAAGTGACTCCCTGAGTATCAAAAGCGCGATTTTCATCAGTAAAGTTGATTTTGGAAGTCGTATCTGGCACATTACTTATACATACTAAGATTTTCATATTAAGGGTATTTTACACGAAGCTAATAAAAAAAATGACACGGTGTCATTTTTTTAAAAAAGAAAAAAAGACTTCTACAAATCTGCTGATTTTACCAATCTAAATCCCGTATGTTGTAAACCAGTATCTGGAGTTGATTTCATCCTAGATGCAACCCTATAACCCGAGCAATAAGTGTCATTACAAAGAAAAGAACCGCCGCGCATTACTTTTTGTTTTAGATAAGGCTGATAGGGGTCATAAGGAACTTCAGGACCTTGAGGATTTATTGCTTTTTTTGGCTCTAAAGACTCGTAGTAAGTGTAATCATACCAATCAGAACACCACTCCCAAACATTACCAGCCATGTCGAATAGTC
>JAYPMN010000302.1:0-1715 GCA_038129925.1 Flavobacteriaceae bacterium | reverse complement strand
CACTTGGCTTAAAAAAAAACTGTTACTTTGTAAAAAAAGAGGTGAAAAAAGGCCTAGTTTTTAGATCTACGGGGAGTTGGTACATAGTTGAGTCTGATGGGATTTTTTATGCTTGTCGGATTAAGGGAAAACTCCGCTTAAAAGGAATTAAAAGTACAAATCCTATTGCTGTAGGCGATTGGGTATTCTTTGAAGTAGATCAAAACGCTTCAGAGCCAGAGGGAACTATAGTTGAAATCGAAGAACGCCACAATTATATCGTCCGTAAATCAGTCAATCTTTCCAAGCAAACCCACATCATCGCTTCAAATATTGATCAAGTATTTTTGCTGATTACGCTTTACAACCCACCAACTTTTCCAGCTTTCATAGATCGATTTTTAGTTACTGCTGAGGCTTATCAAATTCCTACAATTTTAGCATTTAATAAATTGGACACATGTACTCCAGAGCAGAAAGAAGAAATTGATACTATGGCTGATATTTATGAAAACATAGGGTATACAACTTTAAAAATATCAGCAACGGAAAGGGATAATATCTCTACAATTGAATCGATGATGCAGAATAAGGTTAGCATGTTTTCAGGACATAGCGGTGTGGGTAAATCCACATTGATCAATGCCATTGCTCCAGATTTAAACTTAAAAACAGCAGCTATCTCTGACCAATATCAGCAAGGGACTCACACCACAACTTTTGCAGAAATGTTTGCTTTACCCAAAGGAATGAAACTAATTGACACTCCTGGAATTAAAGGTTTTGGAGTGGTAGATATACAAGCTGATGAAGTAGGAAATTATTTTCCTGAGTTTGCCCCATTAAAACCTCTTTGTAAGTTTAATAACTGTTTGCATCAAAACGAGCCTCAATGTGCTGTAATAGCAGCCTATCAGGAGGGTGTAATTGCTGAGACCCGTTATTTGAATTACCTGCAGATGCTTGAAAATGATAATACCTATCGCTAATTTAAAATTATGAGAGTTGTAATTCAACGAGTCACTAAGGCTCAAGTCACAATCGAACAAGAAAGAAGTGAGCACATCGCCCAGGGTATTTTAGTCTTATTGGGAATCGAAATGGCTGATGGAGATGCCGACGTCGATTGGTTGGTCAATAAAATTCTTAATTTAAGGATTTTTGACGATGAAACTGGAGTCATGAACAAGTCATTATTAGATATTAAAGGCGAGTTAATGGTTGTTAGCCAGTTTACGCTTATGGCAGCTATAAAAAAAGGGAATCGTCCATCATACATTCGAGCGGCAAATCATCAACATGCTGTACCTCTCTACGAGTCTTTCGTTGAAAAAGTCCAAGCACTTTTAGAAACTCGAGTGGTAACAGGATCTTTTGGAGCATTGATGAAAGTAAGCCTGGATAATGACGGACCAGTAACTATTACAATAGATTCTAAGAATAGAGAATAGTTTTTTTTACAAGATATTTACTTCTGTTTCAAGAGAAATATCAAATGCTTTTTTTACCGCTGCTTCGATTTTTTGGGCTAGAACCAAAATATCTTTACCACTCGCATTACCCGAGTTGACCAATACCAAAGCTTGTTTTTCGTGTACAGCTGCATCACCGTGCTGACTTCCTTTAAACCCTAATTTATCAATCATCCAGCCAGCAGGTATTTTAACTAGCCCTTTGGGTACAGGGTAGGAAGGGAGTTCGGGATATTGACTTTTTAGTGTTTTAAAATGCGATTC
>JAYPMN010000301.1:0-1715 GCA_038129925.1 Flavobacteriaceae bacterium | reverse complement strand
GGAACAGATACTGACGCTTTTGCATACAGTAACGGAGGTGTTGCTTCAGCACTTATCTCGCTTCCACTTCGCTATATGCATACCACAGTTGAAATGGTCCACCGTGATGATGTTGAAAATGTGATAAAACTAATTTATGAGACCCTACTCAACATCAAAACAGGAGAATCTTTCAGTTATTTTGACTAAATACCCCTCTAGTTAAAAAAGTTTCTTTGATAATAGATTTTAGACTTCTAATTTCTAAGGTATTTATAGGTGAGGCATTTTGGGTACTACTTAATAAATTTACGAGTTTAACAGATCAACAATAGCTGCCAAAAAATACGAATAATTATAGGTAAAGTTACTATCTAAAACGCTAATTACAAGGACTTGAGTATGCGTCTTACGATAGAAGGACCTTCATAGACGAAACCGGTGTAAAGCTGAACTAAAGATGCACCTGCATTGAGCTTTTCAAGTGCATCCTCAGCAGTATGGATCCCTCCAACACCAATGATTGGAAAAGCATTTTTACTCTTTTTAACTAAATAACGAATAACATCTGTACTTCTTTGACTCAAGGGCTTACCACTCAGTCCACCCATTTCAGATTTACTGTTTGATTGAAGACCCTCCCGATTTAGAGTAGTGTTGGTGGCAATCACTCCATCGATTTTTGTAGAAATCACTATATCTATAATATCATCAAGTTGAGCATTGGTCAAGTCGGGTGAAATTTTTAACAATATTGGTTTAGGTGAAATTTTTTCTATGTTTAGGGCATTTAATGTTGAAAGCAACTTGGTTAAAGGCTCTTTTTCTTGTAGGGCTCGAAGGTTTGGTGTGTTGGGTGAACTCACATTGACCACAAAATAATCGACATAATCAAATAAGGTATGAAAACAATAAATATAATCATCTACTGCTCTTTCATTAGGGGTAACTTTATTTTTACCGATATTTCCTCCTATAATGATATCGGTATTTTTCTTTAATCTTTTAACAGCTTCTTCAACACCATCATTATTAAAACCCATACGATTGATGATTGCCTTATCTTCTTTGAGACGAAATAATCTTTTTTTAGGATTACCCGGTTGTGCTTTAGGAGTCAGCGTTCCGATTTCAATAAAACCAAAACCAAAGTTTGAGAGCTCCTTGAAAAGTTCAGCGTTTTTATCAAAACCGGCAGCAAGCCCAACAGGATTTGGGAATTTCAAGCCAAAAACCTCTCGTTCCAAACGGGGGTCATTTAATTGATAAAACACTTGTATGAGATAAGGAATTCCTGGGAGAAAAGAAAGCCATTTAATCATTGAAAAAGTAAAATAATGTACTTTTTCAGGGTCAAAAATAAACAACAAGGGTAGAACTATTTTTTTATACATGGCAATAAAAAAATATCCCACCGAAAATGGCGGGATGATGGTTTACTTTTTTGCTGGGGGTGGGATCAGTTTTGAACTCATTTCCAGCGATATGGCCGAGCGCTCAATTTTAAGCTTTCCAGCCAATGTTTCTAAAATACAAGTATTGTCCTTGTCATTCAGTTCCATGATTTTTCCGTGGATACCACTTTTGGTGATCACACGATCTCCTTTTTTCATGTCACGCATAAAATTCTTCTCTTTCTTTTGTCTACGTTGTTGTGGCAAGATGATAAAGAAAAAGAATACCACCAGCATTAAGAGTAAAAACGGTAATTGACCTGAAAGACCTTCTGACATTGA
>JAYPMN010000300.1:0-1720 GCA_038129925.1 Flavobacteriaceae bacterium | reverse complement strand
CAAGATCAGCTGCTCCCATGAGCATTCCCTTGAGATATAAAATTAAGTAGCGCATCGGTTGAAGAGGTTTCTAACAAAGGTAGAAAACCCCAAGGAATTAGAGGGATTCTCCTTTTCTAAATTGTTCAAGGGAAGGGAAAAGCCTGTACAGTTCTATATATTCAGGTTGGCTTAGCTCTTCTAAATTCAAAAAATATCGTGCCTCGCTAGTCTTTCCTAATTCGAGGCTACAACCTCCTAATCGTATTGCAAGTGCTTGGTTTTTGGGGAATGATTTATAGGCTTCTTTCGAAATTGATATGGCTTTGTTCCACTGGCCTAATTGAAGGTAAAGGTCAATGTGGTCGAGTATAATATCTAGTTCATATACGCCCAGATCGTATAGCTTTTCAAAAGCGATTAAAGCTTTGTCATATTGATTTAAAGCATTGTAGGTTTTAATCCCCTTTTTCCATAATACAGGCGAATCACTATTTACCTCGAGTGAACGCTTAAAGTACTCTTTTGCCTTTTTAAATAGTTTTTGTTTAATGAAAAATTCAATTAATGAAGCCCAACTATTTTCATTGCTGGGCTCAATGTGAATTGCCTTGAGATAAAATTTAGTGGCCAGTTCGGTATTGGCTAAGTTTTCATGACACCTTCCTATACATTGAAAAACAAACGCACTTGGATCGTTAGTATTCAGTGCGATTTCGTAATTATCGATGGCTTCGTTAATACGTCCCATTGCTTCTAGAAGCTTCCCTTTTTCTATATAAGCCCCTGTAAATGTATCATCGCTGATGATGGCAAAATCAAAGGCTGATAAGGCTTCCTTTTGATGCCCTTTTTTAAGTAAAACTAAACCGAGTTGATGCCAGGCTACTTCACTGTAGGGATCGCTTTCCAATACTTCGTTAAGCACTGCTATAGCCTCATCTGTTTTGTTCAATTGATCATAAGCGTAGAGTAGATTGTATAAGGAAGAATAATCTTGATGATTATCACTGATACAATTTCGAAAGAAATAGGATGCTTCTTCAAATTCTTCAGCTAATAAATGCTCCATTCCAAGGAGGTTCCAAATTTCTGAGGGATCTTCGGACAATTCCAAGGCTTTGTGTAAGTGATTTATCGAAGCATGATGGTCTCCACTTTTCGAGGCAATGCTTGCTTTTTGAAGGGATATTTCTTCATCCAATGGATTTAATTTTTCGACATAGTCAAGTAATTTTGAGGCAGCTTCATACTTTTCGTCTAAGATAAAAACTTCACTTTGCAGCAGCATCAGTTCATGGGAGGTAGGATGTTGTTCGAGTCCCATTTTTAATGCTTTTTTTGCCAGTTGGTTTTCACCATAGCCTAGATAGTGAACAATAATATCCTCAAACTCTTGGGCATCAAAAAAATAGATGTGGTTGGTTTTGAGCATCCGCTCAAATTTTGAAATTGAAGATTGCGTTTCTTCAGAGTTGAAATTTAGCATAGTGATTTTTAAATCTTCTATAATAAAGTTAATGCCTAGATGAACTAATTTCTTTTTTGAAAAGGATTGTTTTTAACAATTTAATTAACATCCACAGACTTCATCAATAACTGATTTAAGGATTGCGCATCCCTTTTTAATTTCCTTTTCTGTTATGGTTAAAGGAGGGCTTATTCGCACTGCTTTTTTCTCCCAGAGTAGCCAAAAAAGCATCAAGCCTTTGTCTATGGATTTCAGTACAATTTGATTTGC
>JAYPMN010000299.1:0-1728 GCA_038129925.1 Flavobacteriaceae bacterium | reverse complement strand
AAGGGACCGATTCAAACAAAAACAAATAATTGATCTAATTACCGGATTTTAATCAGCTTTTTAGGCTGTGGTTGCGCTTCCTTATGCTTTGGTAAAAGCACTAGAAGCACACCTTCCTTGTAAGTTGCATCAATCTTTGTGGGGTCAACACTGTCCGGTAATGTAAAGCTGCGTCTAAAGCTGCTGTAACTAAATTCTCGGCGTGTAAATTTTCCTTTTTCATTGACCTGCTCTTCTTCTTGAGTAGAGGAAATAGACAGTACACCATCTTCTACCTCAATTTCGAAGTCATCTTTTTTCATACCTGGAACAGCCAATTCAATTTCAAATTGAGAATCCAATTCTTTAATATTGACTGCAGGTGCAGTACCTGAAAAAGTAGGCACTTTTAAATTCCAATCGGTATTGATTAAGTCATCAATCAGCGAGGGAAAGAACGGGGGTTGTTTTCTTATTAAATTCATAATTTTATGTTTTAAGGTTAACAATTTTATTGTCTATCCATAAAACAAAAAAGAAACCAAACCCATATTTTGACATTTTGGCAGTTATTTTAATAAAAAAACTGCCTTTTTGTCAATTAGGTGATTGCTTTTTGAACTTTATCCGCAGCTTCTTGGAAAGCTGTTGCGGAAAGTACATTCAATCCAGAGCCGTCAATAAGCGCTTTAGCGATGTCGGCGTTGGTTCCTTGCAAACGAACAATGATGGGCACCTGAATGGCATCCCCTAGATTTTTATAGGCATCAACTATCCCTTGAGCAACACGATCGCATCGGACAATTCCACCAAAAATATTGATCAAAATTGCTTTGACATCAGGATCTTTTAAAATCAGACGAAAGGCCGTTTCCACACGAGCTGCGTCAGCCGTCCCTCCTACATCGAGGAAGTTAGCAGGATCACCACCCGCTTGCTTGATCAAATCCATGGTTGCCATAGCAAGGCCGGCCCCATTGACCATACAGCCAACATTACCATCTAAATCGACGTAGCTTAGACCCACTTCTCGAGCTTCCACCTCAACTGGGTTTTCTTCACTCAAGTCTCTTAGGACTTCCAATTCTTTATGACGGAACAGACCGTTGTCGTCTAAGGTAACTTTAGCGTCTACCGCGATGATTTTATCGTCAGAGGTTTTTAATACGGGGTTGATTTCAAAAAGCGAAGCATCTGAACCGATATAGGCTCTGTAAAGGGCGCTTACAAATTTAGTCATGTCTTTAAAGGCAGCACCAGATAGTCCTAGGTTAAAGGCAATTTTACGCGCCTGAAAAGGCATCAATCCCAAAGCGGGGTCAACTTCTTCGGTAAATATTAAATGAGGGGTTGCCTCAGCAACTGCCTCTATGTCCATACCTCCTTCTGTAGAATACATGATCATGTTTTTTCCAGTTTCACGATTGAGTAACACCGACATATAGTATTCACTAGGCTCAGAAGCTCCAGGATAATATACATCCTCTGCAACCAAAACTTGGTTTACTTTTTTTCCTTCTGGAGGCGTTTGAGGAGTGATCAATTGCATTCCGATAATATCTCCAGCAATAGACTCCAATTCTTTAAGATTTTTTGCGAGTTTGACCCCACCTCCTTTTCCGCGACCACCAGCGTGAATCTGAGCCTTGACCACATGCCAATCGGTTCCTGTAGTTTCCGTAAGTTGTTTGGCCGCAGCAACAGCTTCAGTAGCTGTTTTTGCTACGATACCTCTTTGAATGGCTACTC
>JAYPMN010000298.1:0-1745 GCA_038129925.1 Flavobacteriaceae bacterium | reverse complement strand
TAGCGATTACGCTTGAACACAATTTAAAAGTAGACAAATTAATTCCAGCCCTTGCAATGATGGCCTTGATGTGGGCAATAATCTCTCTTGCTCATTTGCCAGTTTTTGATGTAAATACAGAACTAAAGGAGCTTGAGCCTACTCATATTGATGAAATTTTATTGCATCATTTAGGTAAGACTGCTGAGATCATCATTTTCCTTCTTGGAGCAATGACCATAGTCGAAATCATTGACTATTTCAATGGATTTTACACTATAAAAAACTTTATTAAAACTAGAAGTAAAAAAGGTTTACTTTGGATTTTTGGAATTTTGGCGTTTATACTTTCAGCCATTATAGACAATCTTACGGCAACCATAGTTTTAATTACCATCTTACAAAAAGTCATTTACGATAGAGATACTCGCTTGTGGTTTGCGGGTTTGATTATTGTTTGTGCAAATGCAGGTGGAGCCTGGTCGCCCATAGGCGATGTAACTACTACCATGCTTTGGATAGGAGACAAAGTAACTACGGTAAAATTGATAAGTTATGTGCTGGCTCCCTCTATCGTGTGCTTCGTCTTACCTGTAGGGATCGCTTCTTTACTACCGGCATTCCAGGATGACATACCATCAGTCAAAGAAGAGGATTTGGTAGAAACTCACAAACGCGGCGGAACCATGCTTTATTTAGGTCTTTCAGCTATTGTATTTGTTCCAGTCTTTAAAACATTGACACACCTTCCACCTTACGTTGGGATGATGCTCTCTTTAGCAGTAGTTGCAACTTTTGCAGAGATCTTTAGTAAGGCTAAGATTAATATTACTTCTTTTGACGAGGAGAGCGACGCACACCAAACAGCGAGCCCAGTTCATAAATCACTGTCCAAAATTGAGTTGCCCAGTATACTTTTCTTTTTAGGGATTCTATTGGCAGTTGCGGCTCTAGAGTCTTTAGGACTACTCTTTAATTTTGCTGAAGGATTAAACGAAACTATACCGAATACGGACGTTGTAATTGGTTTGTTGGGTATCGGTTCGGCAGTAATCGATAACGTACCTTTAGTAGCTGCAAGTATGGGGATGTTTTCAATGGGTACCGACGATCCAGTATGGCACCTTATCGCCTATTCCGCAGGTACCGGAGGGAGTATGCTTATCATCGGTTCTGCGGCAGGGGTAGTAGCCATGGGAATGGAGAAAATCGATTTCTTTTGGTATTTTAAGAAAATAGCCTGGTTAGCCTTTGTTGGCTTTATTGGTGGATTTATAACTTTTACCCTTATTCGAGATTTTGTATTTTAGGTGATAAGACAGAGAATTTTTTAATGAAATTTTCGTTGATACTGTATAACTATAGCCTATGTTACTATTCTATATTCAAGATGTTGCCCCTCTTCAAACAGAAAAAACACTTTCACTACTTGAGCTGATAAAGAACGGTGGTCTTGGGGGTCAACTGATTATCGGAGTTTTATTCGTTTTACTTTTAATAGTGACTTACATTTATTTTGAGCGTTTGTTTGCGATTCGTTCTGCAGTAAAAGTCACGCCTAATTTTATGCCTCAAATTCGTTCTTTTGTGATGAATGGAAAGTTGGATGGGGCACAGCAACTTTGCGTGCAAGAAAATGTTCCTGTTGCAAGATTGATATCCAAGGGGCTCTCTCGAATAGGAAGGCCTTTGGACGATATCAACACAGCAATTGAAAATGCTGGACGTTTGGAAGTATATCAATTGGAAAAAAACATAAGTATTTT
>JAYPMN010000297.1:0-1746 GCA_038129925.1 Flavobacteriaceae bacterium | reverse complement strand
GTAGTTTTAATTTAATTTTACAAACAAAAATGGGTAGTTATTATTTAATTATTATTCTTATTTCACTTGCGAGTATGTGGGTGAGCAGTACGCTTAAGCGAAAGTTTAAAACCTATTCTCAGAAGCAATTGCGCAATGGCATGTCTGGCAAAGAGATTGCCGAACAGATGTTGAGTGATCATGGAATTCGAGATGTAAAAGTAATCTCAGTACGAGGTTCTTTGACTGATCATTACAACCCTCAGAAGAAAACAGTTAATCTTAGTGATTCCGTGTACAATGAACGCAATGCTGCTGCTGCTGCAGTAGCTGCTCATGAGTGTGGTCATGCGTTGCAACACGCTCAGGGCTACGAATGGCTTCAAATTCGCTCGACCTTGGTCCCTATGGTCAGTGTGGCCTCCAATATGTCCATGCTTGTCATTATTGCTGGTTTGGTATTAATGCAAATTGTTCCTTATGGTTTTTCTATTGCAGCGATAGGTGTAGCACTTTTTGGAGTAGGTACTCTTTTTAGTTTTATTACCCTCCCTGTCGAATACGATGCGAGCAACAGAGCACTGGCTTGGTTACAGCGGAAAAATATGGTCTCAAGAGAAGAGCTCGCAGGAGCTCAAGACTCTCTGAAGTGGGCAGCTAGAACTTACGTAGTAGCCGCTTTAGGCTCTTTGGCTACACTTGCTTATTTTGCTTTTCAAGTATTTGGAGGAAGAAGAAATTAACCTAAACCCTGATCTGACGATCCAATTGTTGCTGAAGGGAAATAAAGGTCTCTGTTCTTGATACCCCCTCTACTGACTGGATTTTCTTGTTAAGTAATTCCATCAAGTGTTCGTTGTCTCTGCAAAGTAGTTTTACAAAAATACTCCAGTTTCCAGTGGTATAATGACATTCAATTACCTCATCAATCTGCTCTAATTGCTTTACAGCTTCTGGATTTCGAATCGCTTTATCTAGGTAAATACCGATAAATGCCATTGTTTTAAAGCCCAATATTTTTGGATTTAAAATTACCTGTGAACCAGATATTACCTCAGCTTTTTCTAACTTTTTTAAACGTTGATGAACAGCAGCACCAGAAATCCCTGTTTCTTTTGAAATAGCCAGAATAGGAGTTCGTGCATCTTGAGTTAGCAGCCTAAGGATGATTTTATCAATACCATCAATTGTTATTTTTTGTTCTGAAATTTTCATTATTTAGTTTAAAATGTATGGTATAAGTTTTATTTTTGTTGTAAATTTAAATAAAATAGTCGAATTAGATGAAAAGAAAAATACGCCTTTTTGGGAGTCTTTTCATGGCTTTTGGTATTCTTTTAGGAGCCTTAGGGAGTCATTACTTTAAAGGTATCCTGAGTGTTGAGGGTCTGGAAAGTTTTGAAGTAGGATTACGGTATCTTATTTATCACGGTTTGGGTTTGATACTGCTTTCGGGTATGGGTTTTAAAAACCCGAAAGAAAAAAAACGAATTTTTTATTTGATATTGTGGGGGACTCTTATTTTTTCGGGCAGTATATTCTTACTTTCTTTTAAGAATTTCCTTCCGTTTTCAATTACTTTTTTAGGTCCTATTACCCCTGTAGGTGGGATTGCATTGTTACTCGCATGGAGTTTAATGGTTATTGCTTTTTTAAAAAAAGGGAATTAATTATTTGTTTACCTTCTCGATATAGTTTTCTATCGCCATAGTCATGGACGGAGTCTCAGGTGTAGGCGCTTTGATATTGATTTTAAGACCAGCATCC
>JAYPMN010000296.1:0-1746 GCA_038129925.1 Flavobacteriaceae bacterium | reverse complement strand
CATTAACCGCGTGTTCCACAATTTGTTTTAAGATAATCTCTTCTGTTATACCATATCCTGTACTCCAAGTAATGGTAAGTGCTTCTATTTCTTCCCACTCTGCCATAGTCCGTACATTAAAGCTGGGTGGATTGGTAAAGATAGTAGCACCAGCAGATCTATCCAGATAAGGATCTCCTTTAACACCTATGGTTTCTAAAAAATTGGAATCTCTTTCGTTAGGAGCAAATCCTTTGGGTAGTCCTTGACCAAAACCTAAAAACAAGGTCAATGAAAATGTAATGGATAAAAGTATGTTGATTGTCATTCGCATTTGATAAAAATACAGATCATGGCTTATAAATAGCCTATTGTCTACTGATAGTTTACAAACTATACATAAACCATATAAAATGAGTTTGTTAAATTTAACGTTGTGATAAAAACTACTTCTTTTAAATGTATACTTACCGTTACCATCTGTTTTTTAATGAGCAGTTGTTTGCAATGGGCTGCTAGAGCTGAAAATAAACTACCTAAAGAAACAGCACTTCAAAAAAAATATGATTTTGATGGAAAAGTCATTATTGTTGGTGCCGGTGCATCGGGATTGGCAGCAGCTAAAATATTAGAAAAAAATCAAATCGACTACACCATACTTGAAGCTACAAATCGATATGGTGGACGTTTAAAAAAAGATACTACCCTTGCCGATTTTTCTATTGATGTTGGAGCGGAATGGATTCATAGTAATCCTAAAGTATTAAATGTGATTAAAGGAGTTGATGGGAGTAAAATCGAGGAAGAATTGATTGATTACAAGTTAGAAAGCGGTGCAAAATGGAATGGTAAAAAGATCAAACCCGTTACAAAAAACTACTTGAATGTAATCTATAACTTTATGCCGGAGTCAAAGTTTAAAAACTCTACTTGGTATGACTTTGTTAATCAGAATTTGGCAAAAGGTGTAATTCATAACATAGTCTATAATTCCAAGGTTAAAACCATTGATTTTAGCGGGGACAAAATATCTATTACTACGGAAAAAGGAGAAAAGCATTATGCGGACAAAGTTCTAGTTACTGTTTCTATTGGTGTATTAAAATCAAATTCAATCCGATTTAGTCCTGATTTAAGCGCTAAAAAAAAGAAAGCCATCCATTCCATTACGTTTAACACAGGTTTCAAAATGGCCTTAAAGTTTTCAGAAAAATTTTACCCGGATGCCATACAATGTAAAGCTAAAAATGGAGAGAAATCGTATTATGATATGGCATTTAAAAAAAATACTAAGGACCACATACTAGGCTTTCTATGTACAGGTGTTGAATCCAAAAAATATGATGCTCTATTATCCGAACAAGACATAGTAAATAGACTCATTGAAGAATTAGATCATATGTTTGAGGGGAAAGCATCTCAAACCTACCTGCATGATTATCGCTACGAAAATTGGGGTCAACATGAATTTACTAAAGGTACATGGACACAAGCCTTTATGGAAAGAAAGTCAGCCCTCAAGGAACTAAACCAGCCTTTAGATAATAAAATCTATTTTGCTGGAGAAATATATGACATATACCATCAGATGGGTGTGCCTGGGGCTATTCTTTCAGGATACAATGCAGTAGATCTTATGCTAAATAAAACACCCCACTAGTGTGAGGTGATATAAGCTAGAAAAGGAACGTTAATTTACAAATTGATCTTAAGTAGCTATTTAAGCTTTTCCTTTTTTCCATCCATAGAATAATAGTAGGTAAACAA
>JAYPMN010000295.1:1351-1758 GCA_038129925.1 Flavobacteriaceae bacterium | reverse complement strand
TAGATTCATATTTTAAACACAGCATTACTGATTGGAACACTAAGTTGATCCCTGCTGGTACAGCTTTTCAAAAACGGACATGGGAAATTGTAAAAAGCATCCCAAAAGGACGCACAAAAACATATAAGGACATAGCCCTTGCCCTAGGAGATATCAAAGCCATCCGAGCTGTTGCCAATGCTATAGGCAAGAACCCTATACTTCTTTTTATCCCATGCCATAGGGTTATCGGGAGTGATGGATCGATGACTGGTTACGCTGGAGGTATTGAAAAGAAAAGATGGCTTCTTACCCATGAGGGAGTATCCATCCAAAAAACATTAGATTTGTAATTGCAGCTTAAAGTAACAAAACAGCACATTGGTTCATGAAGAAAACACTACAAAAACTAGGATTAACTATACTCG
>JAYPMN010000295.1:0-1341 GCA_038129925.1 Flavobacteriaceae bacterium | reverse complement strand
TCCAAGTACAAATACCTCTTAACTGCCATTTCAACTATTTACATGAAAGGACATACTACGGCTTATTTGTCTGATTATAAGAATTTTGACAACCGAGTTTTAGATCCCTCAGAAAACCCTCAGCCATGGCCTCTTCATTCCAGTTTTAATACGGTTACCTTAAACCAAGCTCAAGAGCAAATCAATCGTGACAATAAAACGGTCGCTTTTTTATTGATTAAAAACGATAGTCTCTTTTTTGAAAAGTATTACGATGGATATGGTCTAGACTCAAAAAGCAATGCTTTTTCAATGGCAAAAAGCTATGTTGCAGCTCTTCTGGGAAAGGCTATAATGGATGGTTATATTAAAAGTTTGGATCAAGCTGTAAAGGATTTTTTTCCTGAGTTAAAAGGGACTTATGCCGATGAGGTCACTGTGGGAGATTTAGCAAGTATGGCCTCTGGTCAGCGCTGGGATGAGGCTTATTACTCTCCAGTTTCTGTAACAACTGCTGCTTATTTTGTGGAGGATTTAGAGAAGTTAATATTGAATCAACCCATTGATCAAGCCCCTGGTAAATCTTTTATTTACAAAAGCGGTACAACCCAATTACTAGCAATGGTAATCGTTAAAGCTACAGGTAAAAATTTGACAGATTATCTCTATGAAAGTTTTTGGAATCCGATGGGCGCTGAGCACCAGGCTTTATGGCAATTGGATAGTGAAGAAAATGGAATGGAAAAAGCCTATTGTTGCATCGCATCAAATGCAAGGGATTTTGCTCGGCTATCAAAGTTGTACAAAAACCACGGTAAATGGGATGGGAAAATTCTATTGGATTCCACCTTTATCGCAAAGTCTTTAACACCGCGTTTTGAAGATAGCCCACAATATGGATACAGTTGGTGGCTAAAAAATTATAAAGGATATAATGTCTTTATGAATCGAGGGCATTTAGGACAGTATGTAATTACCATTCCTGAAGAAAATTTAATCTTGGTCAGGTTGGGACACAGCAAGGGTCAAAAAGGTAAAATTGCTGACCCCTTTACTCCAGACATCTATCGCTACATGGATATTGCACTAGAACTCAACCCCGATGCTAGCGCACCTTAATCTAAATAAAATTCTTTTTCTCGATATAGAGACCGTACCTCTGTATCCAAATTTTGATCAAGTTCCCGATCAAGAAAAAAAATTCTTTGCTGAAAAAACAGCCTATCAACGAAAGGATGAATTCTCCCCAGAAGCTTTCTACGAACGAGCGGGTATTTGGGCTGAGTTTGGTAAAATAATATGTATTTCCGTAGGTTATTTTACTCCTACTGGCCCGAGGGAATTCAGATTAAAGAGTTTTAC
>JAYPMN010000294.1:0-1771 GCA_038129925.1 Flavobacteriaceae bacterium | reverse complement strand
TCACAAAAGAAGATGAGGTTTTCTTAACTGAACTGTGTTCACTTGTGTCTTCAATCTACGGCAAATCATTAAAACAACTTTAAGCTATGAGTCAAAAGAAAATAAAATCGGCATTGATCTCTGTCTTTGACAAAACTGGATTAGAACCTTTGATCAATCTTTTGGTGGATCAAGGTGTTGAACTCTACTCTACGGGTGGAACAGAAACCTTTATTCGGAACTTAGGTCACGAGGTGAATGCTGTTGAGGATTTAACAGGTTATCCTTCAATACTTGGAGGAAGAGTAAAAACCTTACATCCTAAAGTTTTTGGAGGTATCCTCAATCGAAGTCAGCTCCCAAGTGATCAAACTGAGTTGGAAACTTATGAAATACCAGCTTTAGACTTAATCGTGGTTGACCTTTATCCTTTTGAAAAAACTGTAGCTGACAATGCTTCTGAAAGTGAAATAATTGAGAAGATTGACATTGGAGGTATCGCATTGATTCGTGCAGCAGCTAAAAATTTTAACGATGTTTTTTGTATTTCAAACAAAGAAGATTATGCTTCTTTTATAGAAATTTTTAAATCATTTAATGGAGCACCAGACCTAGAGACTCGAAAAGAATTTGCTGTAAAAGCCTTTCACACCTCCTCACACTACGACTCTGCAATATTCAATCATTTTGATAACAAAAACGACTGCTTAAAACTAAGTGTAGGGAACTCTCAAATTTTACGCTACGGTGAAAACCCTCATCAAAACGGGCGTTTCTTTGGTGTTTTAGAAGATTTATTAGAGCAAATTCACGGTAAGGCAATTTCCTACAATAACTTATTGGATATTGATGCAGCTGTTAACTTGATGCTGGAGTTTTACGATGGAAAACCGGCATTTGGAATTTTAAAACACAACAATGCCTGTGGCTTTGCTGTAAGAGATGAATTATCTAAAGCATATGCAGACGCACTTGCAGCTGATCCCGTATCTGCTTTTGGTGGAGTCTTGATTTCCAATAAATCTATAGATTTGGAAACAGCTCAAGCTGTCCATGAATTATTTTGCGAAGTTGTAATTGCCCCTAAATTTGAAACTGAGGCTCTTGAATTATTGAAACAAAAGAAAAACAGAATCCTCCTCATCCAAAAAGAGACCTCTATGTCGAATCAAACCATTCGAACTTGTTTAAACGGTTATCTTGTCCAAGACAAAGACACTAAAACAGATCAAAAAGAAGACTTGACAAAGGTGACTAAAGTTGAGCCTACTTCCTCAGCAGTTGACGATTTAATTTTTGCTTCAAAAATTTGTAAGCATACTAAATCCAACACTATCATTTTAGCTAAAGGACAGCAGTTACTCGCCTCAGGAACTGGACAAACATCAAGAGTGGATGCCTTGCACCAATCAATCAATAAGGCCAAAAGCTTCGGTTTTAAATTGGATGGAGCCGTAATGGCGAGTGATGCTTTTTTCCCGTTCCCTGACTGCGTAGAAATTGCAGATAAAGAAGGAATCCAAGCAGTAATTCAACCAGGTGGATCCATTAAAGATATAGACTCCATTTCCTATTGTGACGAACACAAAATGGCAATGGTTTTCACAGGAACCCGTCACTTTAAACATTAATTCATAATTTTATACAAACTTTTAAGAACAAATGGGACTATTTACAGACGAAATTGCTATTGACTTAGGCACAGCAAACACTCTTATTATCCATAATGATAGAGTAGTTGTGAACAGTCCTTCCATTGTTGCAATTGACCGAACAACCAATAAAGTAATTG
>JAYPMN010000293.1:0-1772 GCA_038129925.1 Flavobacteriaceae bacterium | reverse complement strand
ATGGAGTTATGGAGAAGGTCCTACCATAGCCTTGGGGAGTGATGTAGACTGTATCCCTAAAGCTTCTCAATATCCCGGAGTGGCCTATCATAAACCAATGGTTGAAGGTGCTCCTGGACACGGAGAAGGCCATAATTCTGGTATACCCGTAATAGTCACCGCAGCCCTGACTCTCCAAGAACAAATGAAAAACAACAATCTGGGCGGTACTCTAGTGGTTTGGCCCGGAATAGCAGAAGAATTGGTTGCTTCAAAGGCGTGGTATGTAAGAGACGGTTATTTCGACAAAATTGACATGTGTATTTTTACTCATGTAAGCAGCAATTTATCAGTGTCTTATGGTCAGGCAACAGGAACAGGTTTAATCTCAGTTGAATATACTTTTGAAGGTGAAGCGGCACACTCCGCAGGCTCACCCTGGAGAGGCAGAAGTGCTTTAGACGCTGCTGAACTGATGAATGTAGGGTGGAACTACAAAAGAGAGCATTTGCATCCTTTAAAACGCTCACACTCTATCTTTACAGACGCGGGGGATCAACCTAATGTAGTTCCTTCCAAAGCTTCTATTTGGTTTTATTTAAGAGATATTACTTATGAGGGGATCATGAAAATGTATAATGATGCCAATAATATAGCCGAAGGCGCAGCGCTAATGACTGACACTAAGGTGAGTTCTAAAATTGTGGGTACTGCTTGGCCTCGTCATTTTAATAAAGTAATTGCAGAAACCATGTATGTAAACATTCAGACTGTAGGGCTACCTGAATGGTCAGAAGCAGATCAAACACTTGCAAAAGCTGTTCAGCAAGAGGTGGAGTCCAAAAACATAAATGGCCTCGCGCTAGAACTTTCCAACATTGGAAAGCCACTTAAAAATCCAAGAAGTGGAGGGTCTGATGACATCGGTGATATTTCATGGACTGTTCCTACGGTAACACTTCGCTTTCCGTCCAACATTCCAGGACTACAAGGGCATCATTGGTCAAATGCAATCGCGATGGCTACACCCATAGCTCATAAGGGAGGGACAGCAGGAGCAAAAGTTGTTGCAACAACGGTGATTGACTTTTTGACACAGCCAGCACTTCTCAGGCAGGCAAAAGATTATTTTAAAAATGTTCAAAGTAAAGAAACAAAATATCAGCCGATGATTTCAGAAAAAGACCCTCCTCCAATTTACTTAAACAAAGGGATTATGGATCAATATCGACCAGCCTTAGAAAAATTTTACTTTGATGAATCAAAATACGACACCTATCTTGAGCAATTGAATATCGAATATCCAACCGTTAAATAAGCTTGATGAGGCTGTATTTTTTAACTCTATTTTTTATTGTCAGCGGATTTCTTTTTTCTCAACAACTAGTTTCAAAAAGAGATTCTTTAGCTGTTGTCAAGGTTTTGTTTGAACAACAAGACCATTGGAATAAGGGAGATATAGACGCTTTTATGGAGGGCTATTTAAAATCTGATGAGTTAGTTTTCTCCGGAGCCTCTGGACCGATTTACGGATGGGAGGCCACTCGAGATCGCTATAAGAGAACATATTCAGATCGAGAAAAAATGGGAGAATTAAAATTTGATATTTTTCACCTTTTGGCGCTTAGTCCTGGAGTAATACAACTTCAGGGGAAATTCTATTTAACACGAACCATAGGAGATGCACAAGGTTTCTTTACGTTAAATTGGATCCGTGTAAAAGAAAAGTGGTACATCATTTCTGACCATACTTCAGCCTCAACTTTATAGATTATGCAGCGAAAAATTGCCCT
>JAYPMN010000292.1:0-1795 GCA_038129925.1 Flavobacteriaceae bacterium | reverse complement strand
ACAGCTACAGATCCAAGTCCTTGGAGAGATGTCAAGGTATATAACAATTACGCTTTTATCGTTAGTGAAGCTCAAGACCACGGCCTGCAAGTCTTTGATTTAACACGACTTCGAGGACTAACGGAAGTTCAAAATTTTTCAGCAGATGCCGTGTTAAACGATTTCGGTAATGCACATAATATTGCGATCAACGAGAATACTGGATTTGCGTATGTTGTTGGCTCCCAACTTTACAACGGAGGTCCAGTTTTTATTGATATCAACGACCCTAAAAATCCTTCAGTTACGGGTGGCTTTGAAGCAGCTTCCTATACTCATGACGCACAAATCGTAGTTTATCAAGGGCCCGATTTGAATTATACAGGCAAAGAGCTCCTTTTTGGCAGTAACAGTGATGGTGGAGCAAATAATAGGGTAGTTATTCTGGATGTTACCGATAAGGAAAATCCAGAATGGATTCAGTCCATCTCTTATGAAAATGGTGGTTACACTCATCAAGGCTATCTTACTGAGGATCACCGTTATTTTTTACTTGGGGATGAGTTGGATGAATTAAGTTTTGGGTCGCCTACCTCAACCAAAATATTCGATTTAACAGATCTTTCAAGCCCAAAATTTCATTTAAATTATTTTGCAGAGGTCAATGCCATAGATCATAATGGCTATTCTAAAGGCAATCAGTTTTTTATAGCGAGCTACACAGCAGGTCTTAGGGTATTAGATATTAGTGGAATTCAGGAAAAACGGCTTGAGGAGATAAGTTATTTTGATACTTTTCCAGAACACAATAGGGCCTCTTTTTCAGGAGCTTGGAATGTATATCCCTATTTTCAAAGCGGAGTTATTGCGGTTAATGATATTGAATCCGGTTTGTTCCTTCTAAAAGCCTCTGAAAATTAATGAGGGTTTTACTAAAAGGCATCTCGATCTGTTTGCTCATAGGTTGCTCCCCCTCCATAGAAATGGATTCGACTACTCTGATTCCAATCATTGGAAACTGGGATTTGGTCACGACTTATGGCGGTAGCGAAGAAGACATCGCTCATGGAATTACTGCCACAGCAGATGGAGGGTATATACTCGTTGGAAACTCCAAAAGTACAGATGGTACATTTTCAAATAAAAACCGTGCAGGCAGCGATATTTTTTTGATGAAATTTAATGCTTCAAATGAAGTGGAATGGACTTCAACTTATGGAGGCTCTAAAGATGATCGAGGACATGATGTAGTTCAACTTGCAGATGGAGGTTTTGCGGTTGTAGGTTACAGTCAGAGTAGTGACGGAGATGCTAGTAGAAATAAGGGCCAACACGATAATTGGGTTTTCAGAACTGATGCCCTAGGAAATTTACTTTGGGAAAAAAGCTTTGGGTTTTTAGGTCACGACCATGCATATAACATTATCTCAACCTCCGACGGAGGTTTATTTTTAAATGGATTTTTAGATGTCACAGCCTCCAATGGAGCAGGTCAGGATGGCAAGTTGCAACTCACAAAAAAACATGGAGTTGGAGAATTTTGGTGCCATAAATTGGATGCAGATGGAAATCTTCAATGGAGGCGTTATTTTGGAGGGTCAAGTAACGACCGCTCTTATGATGCAATCGAAACAAAGGAAGGTGATTTTGTTTTGGTTGGAAGTTCAGAAAGTCAGGATGTGGATATTACGAGTCCCAAAGGGGAGTACGATATTTGGGTGGTAAAAATTAACGCTAAGGGAAATTTACTTTGGCAGCGTTCCGTAGGAGGAAGTGGTTACGATATTGGGACGGCTTTGATTGAAGCAAATGATGG
>JAYPMN010000291.1:0-1819 GCA_038129925.1 Flavobacteriaceae bacterium | reverse complement strand
AAAGTATCCTCTAAAATTACCATTATAGAATCCTTGTTAGACAAAGTAGATCATCTAATCATTGGAGGTGGAATGGTTTATACGTTTACCAAAGCCCAAGGAGGAACTGTTGGAAATTCAATCTGTGAGCCAGATTATTGCGACTATGCTCTTGAACTTTTGGAAAAAGCCAAGGCAAAAGGCGTTGAAATTCATTTACCTGTAGATGTGATTGCAGGAGACGACTTTAGCAATGATGCGAATCAAAAAATCTTTGAAAGTAATAACATAGCTGTAGGCTGGGAAGGGCTGGACGCAGGACCCAAAAGCTGTGAAATTTTTCGCGAACTTATTTTGAAGTGTAAGACTATTTTGTGGAACGGACCTTTAGGGGTATTTGAATTTCCAAATTTTGCTCAGGGGACAATTTCCATAGGTGAATCTATAGGAGAAGCAACGAAATTAGGAGCTTTTTCACTGGTTGGAGGAGGGGACTCTGTAGCGGCTGTTAAGCAATTTGGACTAGCACCTAGAATGAGCTATATTAGTACTGGAGGAGGGGCAATGCTTGAGAGTCTGGAAGGTAAAATACTCCCTGGAATTGCTGCCCTAAACGAATAAACAGAAAAGTGAAATAAATTCAAATCACCGATGAAAACACTTAGGTGTACCATTCTTATGGTTATGGGTTTTTTGTTTTCCTGCCAGGATAAGGTTGACAGAAAAAACGCCTATGTTCCTGATTCAAGTGGAAACTTGAACCATGTTAATATCGTCATGCCTGAGAAGGACTGGAATTCCAGTCTTGGAGAGAGCGTGAGAAATGAACTACAGCAGATTTACCAAGGGCTCCCAATAGACGAGCCCCAATACAGTTTAAATTATTTAAACCCTAAAACTTTTTCGGGTTTTGCCAGACAGGGGCGAAATGTAGTTTGGTTTCAAAAGGATACTCTCGCACAATTTCAGTTGGCTCAAAACCAATTTGCACGGCCTCAAATTTTAGCCAGTATTACTGGGGAGGATGCTGAAACTCAACAATTCTTTTTTGAAGAAAATGCCTCTTTGTTAAGAAGGACCATTGCTGAAAATGAACGTAAAGAGAAAATGAGGAGGATCAATAAATCACTAACCACAGAGAAAACTTTAAGTGACCGCTTTGGAATCAAAATGGATTATCCTTCTGCCTATGAAACCGTCAAAGACACGACCAATTTTGTTTGGATTCAAAAGCCCATACGCAAAGGGCATTTAAATATTATTGCATATACTGTTGATCCTAATGCAATAAGCGCCAAGTTCAACAAACAAATTTTGGACATCCGCGACTCTATTGGTAAACTTTATGTACCGGGAAGGTTAAAGGGTAGCTATTTCATTACTGAAAGAGCTTTTCGACCCTACTTTTTTCAAACAGAACTGGATGGGAAACCAACCTATTTAACCAAAGGGACATGGGAGGTCGCAAACGACTTTATGGCTGGACCCTATATAAATTATGCTATTAAAGACAGCATTTATAAAAGATGGATAGTAGTGGAAGGTTTTGCTTTTGCTCCTTCTGCAAATAAACGAGAGTATATGTTTGAGTTAAATACGATAATCCGTTCGTTTAAACAAATGAACTAGGCTTTTTTCTCTTCTTCTACTTTAGGTTTTTCTTCCTCCTCTTTGGTAGCATTTTTAAATTCTTTAATACCGCTACCGAGGCCTTTCATAAGTTCTGGAATTTTACGTCCGCCAAAAAGCAAGAGTACTACTGCAATGATTAAAATAATTTGTGGCCCACCGATCATACCTAAAAATGTTAAAGACAACATCATTGATTTGTTATTTTAAA
>JAYPMN010000290.1:0-1836 GCA_038129925.1 Flavobacteriaceae bacterium | reverse complement strand
CCCCCGACCCCCTCGGTGTAAACGAGGTGCTCTGAACCAACTGAGCTAAGCGCCCATTGTTAATTTCAATGAGATGGCAAATATAAAATATCTCAACTAATTCGCCACTATTACTTTCTAAATTTTAAACTTTTTGATTTTTAATAAAACTCAAGACCTCTGCTACCACAAAAGTACTTCCACAAACCAAGATCAAATCATTCTCATTGGCTGATGAGCGAGCCTTGTTTAAGGCATCAATAACTGTTGGGAAAAAATCAATATTTTTTGAACTTCCAGTCAATTCAGCTTTTAAAGTTGAAAGCGGTATTGCCCGATCAATTTTCGGACTAGATAGATAAAATAAGGCTTTAGAGGGAAAGAGAGAAATTAAATCAACAACATTTTTCCCTTTGACAAATCCCATGATCAAATGCAGGTGGCCAAACTCTAACTTTTGGAGTTCAGTTACTAAAAAGGAAAGGCCCTCTTTATTGTGTCCGACATCCAAAATGAATTGTGGTGAGTCAGAAATCATTTGCCAACGCCCTAGCAAGCCTGTGTTGGAAATTACATTTTTTAACCCCTGTTTAAAGGTATTCAAATTAATTTTATGATCATCCAAACACGTTAGCGCTGTTAGAGCTGTTTGAATGTTTTGAGCTTGATAAACTCCTTTAAGATCTGTTTCCCAATGTTGATTTTGAACTTTTACAAAAGTTAACTTTGCAGACTGCTTTAAGGCAATCTCTTCAAATACTTGTTGAGTCTCCTTGTCTTTTTGACCTACAACCACAGGAATTCCACTTTTAATAATCCCAGCTTTTTCTTTGGCAATCTGAGTGCGTGTAGTGCCTAAAAACTCTGTGTGGTCTAAACCAATATTGGTAATTACAGAGAGAACGGGCATGATGATATTCGTAGCATCTAAACGACCCCCTAGCCCTACTTCAACAATAGCATAATCTACTTGACGCTCTCTAAAGTGGCTGAATGCCATTCCAACGGTCATTTCAAAAAATGAAATCTGATCTGATTCAAAATAGGCCGCGTGCCTTTCGATAAACTGAATTATATTTTTTTCAGCGATCGGCTGACCATTTACTTTAATTCGTTCTCTAAAATCCAACAAATGTGGCGATGTATAAAGGCCCACTTTATAACCAGCACTTTGTAAAATAGATGAAAGTATGTGAGAGGTGGAACCCTTGCCATTCGTACCTGCTACATGGATGGACTTAAATGTTCGATGCGGGTGTTCTAAATGGGTATCCATTGCTAATATCCTTTCCAAACCCGGGCGGTAGGCACTCCCGCCAACTTTTTGGTACATGGGGAGCTTAGAAAACATCCAATCGAGGGTATCTTGATAGCTTTTCAATTTTTATTCGCCTAATTTAAATTGGATAACTACAAACCCTATTTGTTCGGCTGGTGCATTATTGTCAGGAAACCATTTGTGAAGTAAAGCTGTTTTTCGAGCAGGTTCAAGCAAGCAAGGATGCGTATTGGTACTGCCTTTAACTCCTGGTACTGCCTGAACAACCTCACCATTATTGTTTACCGTTATCCGAACGACTACAGTTCCATCTTGGTTACATTCTTGAACAACCTTACCGTTGGATTGCAAATTTCTTCCGTTGAGTCCGTAGCCTTTTCCTCGCCCTCCCAATCCATAGTTATTATAATAACTACTCGAGTAAGGATTTCCTTCTTCTTTACCCTTGTCGCCTTGAACTAAATCATCTCCTTCTCCCTTGGTTTTCTCACCTTCCTCAGCTTTATTTTTCAATAAATTAGAGACCACACTTTTTGTGGCTTCAGATACTTTTGGAACTTCTTTTACGGGTTCTGGCT
>JAYPMN010000289.1:0-1864 GCA_038129925.1 Flavobacteriaceae bacterium | reverse complement strand
GACAAGGGGCTCCAAGCCGGATAATCTCAACGGTTTTTTCTTAAAATCAGTCATTTAGAAGGGCTTTGGGGTGTCTAGGACTGTATTTTTTGGCGAGCTCAGCAATCAATCGAATGTGTTCAGGTGTGGTTCCACAACAACCCCCAATGATGTTGACCACATCTTGTTTGAGATAATCTTCAATAAGATCGCGCATTTGCTCTGGAGTTTGGTCGTATTCACCAAAGGCATTGGGAAGTCCTGCATTGGGATGAGCAGAAATAAAGTGATCGCTTTGCTTGGAAAGTCTTTTGACATAGGGTAACAACTGATCAGCGCCCAAGGCGCAGTTAAACCCAATACTGAGTACAGGAATATGACTCAATGAAATTCTAAAGGCTTCAACAGTTTGTCCAGACAGTGTTCTTCCACTAGCATCTGTAATAGTTCCACTAATCATGATGGGGGTTGAAGCGCTTTTTTTAGCTCTTATCTCTTCTATGGCAAATAGTGCTGCCTTTGCATTTAGTGTGTCAAAGATAGTTTCTACCAAAAGCAAATCAGCACCTCCGTCAATCAAGCCTTCTACTTGTTCTTTGTAGGCCGTTACCAATTCATCAAAGGTCACCGCTCTAAAACCAGGGTCGTTTACATCGGGGGACATACTGGCTGTTCTATTCGTTGGACCGATAGAACCCGCAACATAACGTGGCTGATCGGGTATTTTATCTCTGTATTCTTCTGCGACTTCTTTGGCAATTTTTGCACTTTCGAAATTCAACTCATAGGCTAATGATTCCATTTGATAATCCGCCATTCCTATAGAAGTTGAAGAAAATGTATTGGTCTCAACGATGTCGGCACCTGCATCAAAATAGGCGCGGTGAATGGATTTGATAATTTCAGGCTGAGTCAGCGAAAGCAAATCATTATTTCCTTTTAGCGGACAGGGGTGGTCTTTAAAGCGAATGGAACGAAAATCAGCCTCCTCGAGTGGGTGTTGCTGTATCATGGTTCCCATAGCTCCATCTAAAACCAAGATGCGCTTTTCTAAGGCTGAGTGTATCTCCAATTTAGGCATCTAAAGCTGTTTTAATATCATTCCAAATATCCTGAGGATGTTCTAATCCTACTGAAAGTCGAATCATTCCAAGGCTGATTCCTACCTCTTCTCTTTCTGCATCTGATAACTTACTGTGGGTGGTTGAAGAAGGGTGAGTGATGATGGACCTGGAATCTCCTAAGTTTGCAGAAAGCGAACACAATTGAATTGCATTGATGAATTTTCTTCCTGCTTCAAGACCTCCTTTGACTTCAAAAGAGATGATATTTCCTCCTTTTTTCATTTGTTTTAAGGCAAGACGGTGTTGGGGATGAGAATTCAAAAAAGGGTATTTCACCCAATTTACTTTAGGATGTTGCTCAATTTTTTTTGCGATCTCTAATGCACTTTCACAATGGCGATCTACTCTTACCCCAAGGGTTTCTAAACTCTTTGACAAAACCCAAGCATTAAAAGGAGAAAGTGATCCTCCTGTATTTCGAGCAAAGAGATAAAGTTCTCGAATCAACTCTTTTTTTCCTACGGTAACTCCTCCGAGTACTCTCCCCTGTCCGTCCATCAGCTTGGTGGCAGAGTGAATGACCAAATCGGCTCCAAACTTAATGGGTTGTTGTAGATAAGGTGTGGCAAAACAATTGTCAACTACAAATAATAAATTGTGCTTTTTCGCCAGTGCACCTATGGCTTCAAGATCCAAAATATCGACCCCAGGGTTTGTGGGTGATTCCACGTAAATACAGCGTGTATTTGGTTGGATCAAGCTCTCTAAATCTGCTAGTACATCTACAGCAAAATAGGTAGTAGCAATCTCCCATTTGGGAA
>JAYPMN010000288.1:0-1890 GCA_038129925.1 Flavobacteriaceae bacterium | reverse complement strand
GTAGCCGTTGGTTTTATAGGGGGTGCTGAAATGCTTGGAGGCTTACTCGCAGGAGTAACTACTTGTGGGGTGTTGATGGCCATCTTCCAGTCTAACGCCGGTGGAGCTTGGGATAATGCAAAGAAAATGATTGAAGAGGAAGGAAGAAAAGGAACAGAAGCACACAAAGCCGCTGTGGTTGGTGATACTGTTGGAGATCCTTTTAAAGATACTTCCGGACCTTCATTAAATATCCTTCTCAAATTGATGTCTGTAGTAGCGTTGGTCATAGCGCCAAGTATTGCGATGGACAGTTCAGAAATGACCGCTTATAATTTAAGCCAGTCGGTTCAAGAACAAACCGTAGAATTAGTTGTATCTGGTGAAGTAGCTGACAAAACGGTTGAAGTTAACATCACTACTGAAAAAGGTGAGAACGAAATGACCGTTCAAGTGACTGCTGATTCAAAAGCTCTATCCGAACTTCACAAATATATAGAAGAGGAGGGAAAGCAAAAATAAAAAGTTAGTTTTAGAGAATTTTAAAGGTCAGTTTTACTGGCCTTTTTTTATGTAATCTTAGCGAGACCCTTATCAATTTCGGCGAGTACAGTTCCCAGGTCGTCTTTATTTTCAACAAAATCCAAATCATCAACATCTATGATAATCATTTTGTTTTTATCGTAAGTACTGATCCAAGCTTCATAGCGTTCATTAAGTCTGCTGAGGTAATCAATACTGATGCTGTTTTCGTAATCACGTCCACGTTTATGGATTTTATTGACCAAATTGGGAATACTGCTGCGAAGATAAATCAACAGGTCTGGACCTTCTATCAAAGACTCCATCAAATCGAATAATTCACGATAATTTTTAAAGTCTCGTTGATTCATCAAGCCCATAGCGTTGAGGTTAGGAGCGAAGATAAAAGCATCTTCATAAATCGTACGATCCTGAACGATGGTTTTTTTATTGTTTTGAAACGCCAAGAGTTGTTGAAATCTACTTTTTAAGAAATACACCTGGAGGTTGAATGACCAGCGCTCCATATGGGTATAAAAATCATCAAGATACGGATTATCAATTACATCTTCAAAATGGGCTTCCCAGTTGTAGTGTTTAGCAATGAGTTCGGCTAAACTTGTTTTTCCTGCCCCAATATTTCCCGCAATCGCGATATGCATTGTTTCTGTTAAAAGTATCACTGCAAAATAGCTGCTTTTTTGAAAACAAAAAAGGAAACGGCTTTTTAAAAAACTAGAATTAAAGTTTTTTCAGGGAAACTTTGCGTTTTAAAAAAAATATGTAATTTTGGGCTGTTAAACGAGGAAGGATTTGACTGATTGCAACCTCGATAAAAAAATGCTAAAGCAGTGTTGCTTTATCAACGCACCGTTTGAATCCTTCCATAAAGCAACATTTGAATGTCATATTTTTTTACGTCGGAATCGGTAAGCGAAGGCCATCCTGATAAAATTGCTGATCAAATCAGTGATGCTTTATTGGATAATTTTCTTGCATTTGATCCCGAAAGTAAGGTAGCCTGTGAAACCTTGGTAACTACAGGCCAAGTGATCTTAGCGGGTGAGGTCAAAAGCGGTACTTATTTAGATGTGCAATCCATTGCACGTGAAACCATTAATGCCATTGGCTACACCAAAGGATCCTACCAGTTTAGCGGTGATTCTTGTGGTGTGGTTTCTTTAATACACGAACAATCTCAAGATATTAATCGGGGTGTTGACCGAGCAGAAAAAGAAGCCCAGGGAGCAGGTGACCAAGGAATTATGTTTGGCTATGCTTCTAAGGAAACGGATAATTACATTCCATTGGCCTTAGATCTTTCACATAAAATCTTAATCGAACTTGCAGCCCTGAGAAGAGAAAACGATGCGATTACCTATCTGCGTC
>JAYPMN010000287.1:0-1900 GCA_038129925.1 Flavobacteriaceae bacterium | reverse complement strand
TAGAATACAATACCCAGTTAAAAGTCACACTCCACGGTCAACAATTACTCAATACTAATGCGGAAGAAAGCTTTGGCCGTTTTGTCACACGCTTGATAGTTGCATATCGTTTTTAGAACTGAAGCTTTAATCCTGTAAGAAAATTAATCCCTGCTTGTGGATAATATCCTGCACCCTCTATGGTCTGAATCTGTCCTGGGTTTGACCAACTGTCATCATAGGTGTAAAAATATCCGTTAGACTCATATTGCTCATTAAAAATATTATTAATCAATAAAGACCATTGAATACTGTCAAACCAAGTGTTTGGCTGCCAAGTCCAAACAGCTGATATATCCGAAACAAAATAGGAGTTGAGTAGTGAATTTGCAGAATCAATGTTCCCCATAAATTGCTTGCCAACATATTTCGAAAGTAATCCCACTTGGAAACTAGTTGAAGGTGCATAAATAAATGCATTTCCAATAACAACATTCGGTGAGTAAGCCAAATTAGTATTCTCTAGAGATTCAAGAACACCGTCGCGTTCAAAATAAAAATCCAAATTCTTATTACTGCTTAAAGCCACATTAGGCTTCCAAATAAACTGATCCAAAACTTGCCATTGAGCCTCTACTTCCAATCCAATTCGTCGGCTTTCCCCCACATTTTTTCTAATTGGTGCCCCTACTGCATCGAGAGCTCCTGTAAGTACCAATTGATCTTGATAATCCATCCAATACAGATTCGCTTGGGCTTGAATTCTATCTTTTTTAATTCTCCATCCCAATTCAAAATCATTCAATTTTTCTGGTTTAGGAGCTCCATTTTCATAATCTGTTCTGTTGGGTTCGCGCTGGGCTTTAGCATAAGAAAAATAAAATTTTTGTGCGTTTGAAAGAGAATAAGTCAATCCAGCTTTGGGGTTGAGAAATAAGAATTGATCCGAGACTTGAAAATCAGATGGCCCAGCAACAAGTCCTGAAACCTGGTAATTGATTCCCCTGATTTGTAAATCCACAAATGTACTCCAAGACTCATTTAGAGTTTGGGAAAGCTTAAAAAAAGCGCTTCCTTCCGTTTTAATTCCTTGGTTTTCATAAAACCTCTGATTGGGTAAGGTCTCTCCTATTTGCTGACCCCAAAGTAATACCCCAAAATGATCTCCTAAATAACGACTTGCAAGGCCGCCAAAATTAAATGTCGTATTCTGATCTTGGTAATTCAGCCCAAGGGTAAGTACATAGTAGTGATTATCTAACCATTTCTGACTGATGTTTTCAGTTGCATCAACAGTATTTGAACTGTTTTGAGGAATTTGTAAGTAGGAATACGAAGTTTCTGAACCAAAACTAATGTTTTGGGTATACCATAAATCATTGTACTCTTCATAAAACCCCCTGCCATAGGTGTAGTTCAAACCTAGTGATAAATTCCAAGAGGGGTTCAATTGTTCATTCAAATGCAATTGAAAATGATCTTGAGTATAATTATCTACTTGATTATCATAAAATCCCATAGCCTTACCGTTTTGATCAAAAAGGGCTCCTGCTGGGTTAGAACGACGGTCAGTTTGCAAAGTGAGAGCATCCAAACCGTACCACGATTGATAGGTAATTTCATGACCCCCAAAAAGCAACCCTTTGATTAGTGTGTTTTCATTTTGGTAGGTCCCTTGAAAAAAATAGGATTTTAAGTTTGAACGGGAACGATCTACATATCCGTCAGATTTTATTTGTGACAACCTTCCTGAAAGGGTAAAGCGTTCATTCAGTAAACCCGTAGAAAATTGAAAACTGTTTTTACTTGAATTAAAGCTTCCTACACTTGAAGAAAATTCGGCAAAGGATGTATTGGTTAATGCGCTGGTCTTAATATTCAAACTCGCTCCAAAAGCTGCCGACCCATTTGTTGAAGTCCC
>JAYPMN010000286.1:0-1921 GCA_038129925.1 Flavobacteriaceae bacterium | reverse complement strand
ATAATAATTAAATAATAACTACCCATTTTTGTTTGTAAAATTAAATTAAAACTACTTATTCCCAAGATCAGAAATAAAAATTAACACTTTAAATCAGTATTTTAAAAAACTATATTGATGATTTTATTTGGAACAATAATCCATTTTTTGGGAGTCTTACCTCCCAAATATTCAGCTGATCTTGAATCTTGAAGTACCGCCTCTTGAATTGCCGCATTGTCCAAGTCTAATGACAGTTCCAAAGTAAAACGCATTTTACCATTAAAAGACACCGGATACGTTTTAGTGTCTTCTACTAGATAAGCTTCATTCGCAATCGGAAAGTCTACATAATCAATAGTACTTTCATTACCCAACACACTCCAAACCTCGGAAGCTAAATGAGGTGCAAAAGGAGAAAGTAAAAGTGTTAAGGGACTCAATATTGATTTGCTATGTGTTTTTAAACTGGTCAATTCATTAACACAAATCATCAATGCACTAATACAGGTGTTGAATGAAAAGTTTTCAATGTCAATTGTGATCTTTTTAATTGTTTCGTGCAAAATTTTTAATTCTTGCTTAGAGGGCTCTTGATTGTGTACTACCAACTGATCATCATTGAAAAATAATCTCCAGTATTTCTTGAGGAAGTTATGTACTCCTGAAATCCCAGCAGTATTCCATGGTTTTGCTTGTTCAATGGGCCCTAAAAACATTTCGTACATTCTTAAAGTATCCGCACCGTACTGCTCACAAATTTCGTCTGGATTGACGACATTGTATTTGGACTTTGACATTTTTTCAACCTCTCTACCCACTTTAAAAACTCCATTACTGACTTCAAAATCAGCCTTTTCAAACTGAGGTTGCCACTTTCTGACTCCTTTCAGGTCTAATTCATCTGCACTGTTTACCAGATTTACATCAACTCTAATAGGCTCAAACTGCTCTATATCTTCCAGCTTATCTTTAGAAATATAGGTTTGGGTTCCAGGCTTTCGATAAATAAAGGCCGAAGTACCCAATATCATACCTTGGTTGATGAGCTTTTTGGCGTATTCTTCTACCGGTAATAAGTTCAAGTCAAATAAGAATTTCTGCCAAAAACGTGAGTAAAGCAAGTGTCCTGTTGCATGTTCACTCCCCCCCAAATACAAATCAACTTCTTTCCAATAGTTTACAGCATCTTGACCTATAAAATTCTCAGTATTCTGAGCATCCATATAACGGTAAAAATACCAAGAGCTTCCGGCCCAACCAGGCATGGTATTTAACTCCAAAGGGAATATAGTCTTGTTGTCAATAAGTTTGTTGTCTACAACTTTCTCTTTCAGGGTATCCCAAGCCCAACTTTCTGCATTCCCCAAAGGAGGAGCCCCTTCTGGGGTCGGTAGGTATTTCTCTACTTCAGGAAGGTTTAAGGGTAAATGCTTAAGCTCAAGGGGTTGAGGTAATTTGTTTTTATAATAAATAGGAATGGGCTCTCCCCAATAACGCTGTCTACTGAATATGGCATCCCTTAGCCTATAGTTTATGGTCCCTTCGCCACTGCCTTGTTTTTCCAATTGATGAATCACTGTTTTCATCGCCTCTTTGTAAGAGAGTCCAGTTAAAAAATCAGAATGATCAATAACGGCTGTACCTTTATCCGTAAATGCTTCCTCTTCGATAGAGACCTCTTTGAAAATATTTTTGATTGGAATGTCAAAATGTTTGGCAAAGTCGTAATCGCGCTGGTCGCCACATGGAACTGCCATAACTGCTCCCGTTCCGTAATCTGCCAATACGTAATCCCCTATCCAAATTGGTATTCGTTCTTGAGTAAAGGGGTGAAGTACATAACCCCCTGTAAAAACGCCTGTCGAGTTTTTGACATCTGCCATACGCTCGCGTTGAGTTCGCTTTTGAGTTTCTTCAATATAGGCATCTACAGCTTCCT
>JAYPMN010000285.1:0-1927 GCA_038129925.1 Flavobacteriaceae bacterium | reverse complement strand
TTCAGCCACCTCAGTGACTGCTTGCATAAATTCGGGTTCATTTTGGTTTCGAGTGCCTACTTGAGCCAAAAAATTTGAAACAATCTTATCCATTAAATATATCTTTTCTTCTATCGAAGATACCTTCTTTTTCTGAAAATTGAAGGATTAAAATAAGAAATCAACCAGGGCTTCGACCTTGTTAAATGGAATTGTTTTGATCTTATTAGAAGGGGTGCTTAGCTTGGTAAACTTTGAGATTGCAATACTTTCAAAGCCCAACTTTTCCGCTTCTTGAATACGGAGTTCTGCTTTAGCCACTGGTCTTATTTCACCGGAAAGTCCAATTTCTGCAGCAAAGCAAATATGCTGTGAAATTGGAAGGTCGTGATAGCTGGATAGTAAAGCAGCGACAACTGCCAAATCGAGGGCAGGATCTTCGATATTTATTCCACCAGTAATATTGATAAAAACATCTTTACTTCCTAAAGCAAAGCCTGCTCGTTTTTCCAGTACAGCTAAAAGCATATTTAAACGCTTTGCATTAAACCCTGTACAGCTCCTTTGTGGAGTTCCGTATACAGCGGAACTTACCAACGCTTGAACTTCTATCATCATAGGGCGGATCCCTTCCACAGTTGCCGCAATGGCATGTCCACTTAAAACCTCATCTTTAGCTGAGATCAGAACCTCGCTCGGATTTTTTACTTCTCGAAGCCCTTGTGCTTGCATTTCATAAATACCAATTTCAGAGGTGGCTCCAAAACGATTTTTCTGTGCTCTTAAAATGCGATAAATATGATTTCTGTCACCCTCAAATTGGAGTACAGTGTCTACCATATGCTCTAGTATTTTAGGTCCAGCAATAGCGCCATCCTTGGTAATGTGGCCTACAAGAATTACAGGAGTATTGGTAGTTTTAGCATATTTGATCAACTCTGCAGCACTGGCTTTGATTTGCGAAACACTTCCAGCCCCACTTTCAATATGGGGAGTATGTAGGGTCTGTATAGAGTCAATAATTAGTAGTTGGGGGTCTACTTTTGGTATTTGGTCAAAAATTTTGTGTGTTTCAGTCTGACTCAGTAAAAAGCAAGATTCTGCACTTAGCCCCATTCGATCTGCGCGGAGTTTGATTTGTTGTTGACTTTCTTCACCAGAGACATATAACACTTTCTTTCTGAGGCTTAAAGAGAGCTGAAGCAATAGCGTTGACTTTCCAATCCCAGGTTCACCACCCAAAAGAACCACTGCTCCAGGAACTAATCCTCCACCGAGAACTCGGTCTAGCTCAAGGTCATTGGTCTTAATCCTCGGAATTTGAGCGGTATCAACTTCATTGATTGGAATCGGACTAGCGAGCGTACTTTTAGTTTCTTTGGACCAATTGGGTGTAGCTGTTTCTTTTTCGATGACTTCTTCAACTAGGGTGTTCCATGCTTTGCATGCATTGCATTGCCCTTGCCATTTAGCGTGTTGAGCCCCACAACTCTGACAGAAATATGCTTTTTTTATTTTGGCCATTAAACGAATTTAGTCCTTTTGTTGGCGATTTACTAAAGGTAACACAAAAAAGGAAAGACTTCCGAAAATGATGATCATCAGAGTTTGGGAGGTCCACATGATCCAACCAAAAGCAAGTCCAGACTCGTTGGAAATATTAAATGCAGCCAATACCAAGGCTACTGAAAATGGATAAATACCAATCCCACCATTGGTTGCTGAGATAGCAATCCCTCCAACAACAAAGGCGGGAAGCATGGCATTCATGCCCAGGGATGCGGTCTCGGGAACTGTCCATTTAATGACATAAAACATGGCTAAATACATCAGCCATATAAACAAAGTATGACCAAAAAATAATCCCTTGTTAGGCATATTTTTTAAACTCATCACGCCTTCAGCCAATCCCAAAAAAAAGATTTTAATTCTAATTAATAAGGGATTT
>JAYPMN010000284.1:0-1962 GCA_038129925.1 Flavobacteriaceae bacterium | reverse complement strand
GGAATAGGTGGGGGATGCAAGCCAGTTTAACCCAAGCACAATACCAATTTGAAGGAAATAAAGCGGAGGACAATCTCGAAGGCAATAGCCTTCCTGGAATACCCAATAGCCAACTCTTCTTGCAGCTTCAATACTCGACCAATACTGATTGGAAATGGATACTCTCAGGAGAACATGTCGGTGAGTTTTATGCAAACAATTCCAATAGTGTAGTCATAGAACCCTTTCAAAAGCTGCGGTTTCAGACCCAAAAAACAGTCCAAGTATTTTGGGGAGAAATTCATTTTCTGGGAGGGATAAATAACCTACTCAACACCGCCTATTACGATAATATTCGTATGAATGCATTTGGAGCAAGATTTTATGAGCCTGCACCAGGGCGGAATTTTTACTTGGGATTTAATATATCACTAGATTAACATAAGATTTAAATATTAAATTCTTATTACTTTTAATTCTATGGGAAAATACTTATTCTTTTTATTATTTTCTTTTTCCTTTTGTAATGGGCAAGCATTTCTTGAAACAAGATTCAAAAGGCAAATTAAAAAAATCCCTGTTTTTAAAGAAGCATTTTTAGCAGTGAGTGTTTCAGAACTAAAAACTTCTGAACCCCTTGTTTCGATAAATGAGAATAAGTATATGACCCCTGCTTCTAATACAAAACTCCTAACTTATTTAGCTGCAATTCAAAATTTTGATTCTCTGCCTAGTTTATATTATTCCATTAAAAATGACTCAGTCATTAAGTTTAAATCTTCTGGATATCCATTATTATTGCACCCTTTTTATCCAGACACTGATTTGACTAATTTTTTTAAGCAAGATTATGACTTTGAATATGTTCCTCCTTCAGTTTATCCGAAATCTCAAGGCCCCGGATGGTCTTGGGATGACTACTCTTATTATTATGCCTCTGAGCGTAGTCCATTTCCTATCTTCGGTAATGCTTTTGGGATAACAAAAGTGAACAATGAAATTAAAACTCTTCCTTCAGGAGTTGAATTTATTTTAAAAAATGATTCTTTAGCTCCTTCGGCTTTAAGAGATAAGAATTCCAATCGTTTTGAAATCAATCCTTTAAGACTTAATGAAGGTGACACACTATACCGACCTTTTATCACATCAGATTCTCTTTTTGTAAAACTCCTGGGAGATGCTTTGGGTAAAAAGATAAAATTAAGTACTCCTGAAGATGAATCCGTTTGGATCCCGCTTTACACAGGGGCTGAAGAGCTACTATATAAAGGGTTACTTCAAAATAGTGACAACGGAATTGCAGAGTCCTTGCTTCTTATGGTTGCTCAGAAAAGTAGTGGTATTTTTTCAGAGGGAAAAACAATTGAACTCATGCAAAAAAAATGGTCCAGATGGTCTCCAGACCCTTTTATTTGGGTTGATGGCTCTGGGGTGTCACGGTATAACATGTTTACCCCGAGATCACTCGTTGCAGTATTAAAAGAAATTTATAAAACCTCCTCTTGGGATCAAATTAAAATACTCTTTCCAAGTGGAGGCATTTCTGGAACGCTTAAGTCCTACAATGTTAACCAAGTGTATGGGAAAACAGGAACTCTAAGACATAACCATAACCTCTCTGGGTATTTGATTACAAAAAGAGGAAAAATTCTTGTTTTTTCTTTGATGGTAAACCATTTTACCTCTCCTACTTCAGAGGTACGCGCAGCAATAGGAGAACTTCTCAATTGGTTGCAACGTAAAGTGAAATAGCCAAGTTTTTTAATCTTCCATTTGAAGCCTTCTTGCTACAGATGCAGTTTGATCTAAAACTCGCAGTAAATTCCCACCCCAAATTTTTGTGATTTCTTCCTCTGTGTAACCTCTTTTGACCAGCTCTAATGTGACATTAAAAGTTTCTGAGGCATCTTTCCAGCCCTCAATTCCACCACCACCATCAAAGTCTGAACTAATTCCCACATGATCAATTCCAATCTTGTTTTT
>JAYPMN010000283.1:0-1966 GCA_038129925.1 Flavobacteriaceae bacterium | reverse complement strand
TCACAAGCTCTATTAGATGCTTTTTCTCTGCAAGAGAAGTTTGGTGACCTTTCAGGCAAAAGAATCGCTATCGTAGGAGATATTTTGCACTCAAGGGTAGCTTTGTCAAATATTTATGCGTTGAAAATGCTGAATGCTGAAGTACAAGTCTGTGCGCCAAAATCTCTACTTCCAAAGCATATTGATTCACTCGGGGTAAAGGTTTCTACAGACTTTTCTCAAACATTGAAATGGTGTGATGCAGTCAATATGTTAAGAGTGCAAAACGAAAGAATGGATTTGAATTATATTCCTTCAACTCGAGAATACAGTCAAAACTTTGGATTAACCAGTGATCGAATCAAGTCGCTGCGTAAAGAGATCGTAATCTTACATCCAGGACCCATCAATAGAGGGGTTGAGATTAGTAGTGAGGTTGCCGATTCAGACCAGGCCATTATTTTAGATCAAGTAGAAAATGGAGTTGCTATCCGTATGGCAATAATCTATTTGCTGGCTTCCAAACTCAACATTCCAATAGCATGATTCATATAGACGGTAATGAGATCGGAAATGTGACAGCAGAACAACTCGATCAAGAGAAATATACCTGTATGGAGCAGCTCAGCGGAGATCAAGCGTTTGATTTGATAATTGATTGCACGAATAGCCTTTTAGACATAACTGTTTTGAAGAATATAAAAGGTATTATTGAGTCTAAGGGTAGGACCCTAGTGGTATTGGTTTTAAAATCAGATCTAGATAGTTTGGCTATGGATTGGAATGTAGTTCCTACTCGAGAAGAAGCACAAGATTTTATTTCATTTGAAAGAATGCAACGTGATTTAGGCTTTTAAAGATGATGAAACTCACTATTTTAGGTTGTCATTCTGCTACACCAAGAGAAAATAAACACACCACTTCCCAACTCCTAGAGGTAAAAGGTAATTTATTTTTAATTGACTGTGGAGAAGGGACCCAAATGCAATTGAGAAAATCAAAAATTAAGTTTTCACGAGTGCAACATATTTTTATTTCTCATTTACACGGAGACCACTTCTATGGACTCATAGGATTGATTAGTACGTTTCGACTTTTGGGAAGAACAGCTCCCCTAACAGTCTATGGTCCAAAAGGGATTAAAGAGATCATTACCCTCCAATTGAAATTGGCCAAGTCATGGACTGATTATGAGCTTCATTTTATTGAGCTTGAGGCTGAAGAAGCCGTGTCTATATACGAAGATGAAAATATTAGTGTATGTACACTTCCCCTTGATCATAGAGTATATACTAATGGATTTCTCTTTACGACCAAGTCCAGTATGAGAAAAATCGATTCAGAGGCAATTAGTGACTTGGATTTAAAGCCTTTTCATTTTGCCCAATTACAAAGAGGTAAGGACATAAGATTGGAGGATGGAAAGACATTTATGAATAGCCAACTAACAATTCCTCCTGAAGTACCTAAAAGATATGCCTTTTGTAGTGATACGGCTTATAATGAAGCGCTAGTTCAGCGAATAAAGGGAGTCGATGTGTTGTATCATGAGTCAACCTTTTTAGAGCAGCATAAAGAATTGGCAGTAAAGACAAAACACAGTACTGCAAAAGAAGCCGCGACAATTGCGAGTAAAGCGGGAGTAAAACAATTAATTTTAGGGCATTATTCAAATCGCTATAGCGATAAAAATGAATTTATTGAGGAAGCTTCTCCAATTTTTGAAAACGTAATTTTATCTCAAGATTTAAATAGCTATTCCATATAAGTTAAATGGGTTGTAAATTGCACTTCCAATGAAAGAAAAAGACCTGGGACATCTACGAAAAAGTTATACCAAGCATGAGTTGGCAGCAGAGGACATTGCCAATGATCCCTTGCAGTTTTTTAGGACTTGGTTTGATGAAGCAGAGCAGCACCCAGAAATTGAGGAAGCAAATGCGATGATGCTTGCAACTCTTGGTTTGGATGACTTTCCCAAGGCGCG
>JAYPMN010000282.1:0-1982 GCA_038129925.1 Flavobacteriaceae bacterium | reverse complement strand
TGCTAAACAGCGTTTGACCTCCTGAACAGCATCTGAACCTTCTGGAATGTCATATTCTAGTTCAATAGTTAAAGGAAAATCATAACCGTTTTCTCTGATCACTTTAATGACTTCAACTATGGGTGTATCACCCTCGCCCCAGATTAAATTTTCTCCTCCATTACTTTTCTTTTGTCGATCCTTTAGGTGCATACTCACGATTTTGTGGTGTTTGCTTTTTATGATTTCAAGTGGATTTTCGTTTTCAGCAGCAATGTAGTGACCAAAGTCAAGATTAATTCGATTTGCATCTGATTGACTTATGGCAGTATCCCAAAGAGTAGGGGTTTGTTGTTCGTGGCCGTGATAGCCAATCAGCATTCCTTCTTCTTCTGCTATTTTGGCTAGCCTAGCTGTGTGTTCGTCATCTTCAGGGTGTTCCAGCGTTATATGGTTGGCACCAAGTGCTTTTGCAGCTCGCATACCGTATCTAATATCGTCATCACTATTAGTTTTACTGAATACCCTAGGTTTAAAAGCATAGATTGAAATCCCAGCTTGATCGTATAAACTTTTGAGTTTTTCAAATTTTTTGAAATCTACATTTTTGCGCCAGTTAGCAACCTTTACATTATAAGTTTCTCTCATAGCAGCCACTTCAGCAGCAATGACTTTTTCATCATCGGTAAGAGGTTCTTTTCGATATTGTTTGATCAGAACAGCCATTTTAGAAGGATCATTGATTGGACTCTCAGGTGCTCCAGCAAATGGCTCAGCATGATTTCCCATCAGCTCAACTTGTTTGATTCCAGTTTGCTTGATGTATTCCAATATTGCCATTGGACTTTGATCTTCCATGGTTCGAAATGAATAGGTCTGTAAACCTATAGATAGCTCGTTTTTTTTCTTTGTTTCAGATTGGCAAGAAATGGTTATTTGTGCTATTATAGCGAAGACTGTAATTAGTTGAAGTACTATTCTCATAAGTTTTGATTTTGTTTTTTGTTTTGACCAAAATTAATGAAAATGGTTTAAGACTATTTTATGAGACTAAACATTTCATTTTTTAAAATTGCTTTAACAAGCAAGCTAACAAAAAACCCCTCTAATTAGAGGGGTATAAAAATTTGAAGCTTCGTTTAATTCTATTTTATTGAACTAAAACTATATATTAATTTTCTTCAGCCGTTTGAGCTTGATATAGAGCAATCTCTTCGAAGAGTTCGGTAGGGTCTAAATAACATTTTGTACTCACAATTTTATCTCCTTCCCATTGCCACCAGCAGTGGAATGTGTTTTTTTGAACTTCACCAGTAATTTTTGATGTCCCAGACCAGTCTGACCAATGATTGGTATAAACTTCACCATTGTTGTAGTACATGGTTGTAATCATGGGATTTATGTGTTTTAAATCATCATATAAAATGGAATGAAAATTATATCCATCAATGATTTCATCAGTAGTGTATTCTAAATTATTAAAATAATGTTTGCCGTCGGGTGTAAAGTATTCTCTTGCGATTTCAAAATTTCCATCTTGATAACCCTGGGCTAATTTTCTGACAGCTTCTGATTTTTCATCGCTCTGATTTATGGTTCCACTAAAAGGTGCTGAATCGATAGCGTTTACTCCGCCGTTTTGACATCCTACCATAAGGATACTTAATACTAAAAGGGTAACTAGTTTTTTCATTTGAATTGATTTTGGTTATGTTCAAATATAATCAATTTCTTAATCCTTGTAAACGTTATTTGTTTAAAATTCAATTGTTTACTTATCCAAAGGTTGTGTTTTATTCAACAGAAAGGTTTGAGTACTAAAGTAGTGTGTTTCGGCTAAAGATCTTTATAAACTCTGCGTTATAAGGTTGAGTTTTGTAAATTTGATTTCTTTGACCAACTAAATTTTGAAAAAACTCTTTTACTATCTAGGATTTTCTTACCTCAAGCCAAAAGTTTACCGACCGCTTAGAATTATTATCATCTCATATTATACCATTTTG
>JAYPMN010000281.1:0-1996 GCA_038129925.1 Flavobacteriaceae bacterium | reverse complement strand
CTCCTGCCTGCTTCGCATGTGCATTGGTGGAAGAAGGATTGTTATTTCGATTTTTTGAGACAAAGCGGGATTTCTTGCTACTCAAGTCTTTTAGTTTGGATGAAAAAGAATTGGTGGATTCAGGGGGCAACCAAAAAGTGCCATTTTTACCCACTGACTTATGGCTAGGAACATTTGCAAGCCTTGCAGTAAAAGAGTTAGTAACCGAATCCACCTGAAATCAGTTTTGCAAAGGGTTTGCGATACTCTCAGCCTCAACACTTGGCAAAAGACCTCGATCTCGCATAGCCAAAGCATCAGCCAATTCAATTAAAGAATCTTCATCACTGTTTAACATAAAAGCAATAATTGGAGCTTTTTCTTCAGCCTTAAGTGTTTCAAAAATGGTCAAGGCTTCATCAAATCTCCTCTTTTGCCTCCAGTTTTGAATTTCGACACTGGCTACCTCCGGTCCCATCTCGATCCACCGTTTTGCTGTATCTTTGTACTCCTTAAGCTGTTCTTCGCTTAAATCCTGTCCTTGCTTTGCTTCAAAATCTGCAAGTCTCGATGCTAAATCTTCCCGAATCTGTTGAAGCTCTTTTTTTTGTTTCTCCAAAGATTCTAAATCCATTGATATTGCTGACTCTCGAGCATCTAGTTCATTCTCTCTCTCCAGGAGTCTTTCTTTAAGTGCAGTCAATTCCTTGGACAGTTGATTCATAGAATGAGTTTCAGCAGGAGAGTAACTTGTGTCATCAGCATCAAACTCGACACTGGTAAACTCTGCCGGAATCACCGGCTTAGGCTTAAAGATGGCATCATAATTTAGCCATAACATGGCGGCTGCACTACCCACAGAAAACACAAGTGCAATTAGAACAATTAAATTAGGCGAGATTTTCATAATGATTAATTAGTGATATTGTTGAATACAAAACGTCCGCCAATAATGTCTTCCAATTCTCTTTCCTCCTTGAGATTCTCGGAGCGGACATGTTCTTCAAATTGTTTTTCCTTAAGCCTTAGAAGGCTTTTATACTCAGAATTCGATTTTAGATAGATTCCTTTTTTAGCCTCTTCTGCCTGAAGAGACTGTTGCAAATTTTTATTTGCATCAATAATCTGTTCTTTAGCATGCTTAATAGACAGATCAAAAGCTTCTTGCTTAGAACCTGTGAAACTAATTTTGCGATTTTCACTAATTTGAAACTGCAACTCTTCCAAATGTAATTCACTTGCCTGTAGCTCTTTTTCTTTATCCTGACGAAAATTTATAGCCCGGGCATATTTGGAAAGTGCTCTATCTTTTGAGATTTCACGAAGTTGAAGAAGGGATTCTAATCTAAACTTAAAAGCTTTCATTTAAAAATACCTCCCAGTTGAGAAAATGCCTCTGATCGAGTGCTTAATATGTCATAGCGCTGTTTTAAGAAATTTTCTAAAGGTTCAAACTTTTCGATAGCCCGATCAATTTTTGGATTACTATTTTTTACATACGCTCCTACATTAATTAGATCCTCATTTTGGTGATAAACTGACATTAAATCACGAGCCTCAGATATTAATGCCATTTCATCTTCTGAGCATACAGCACGATCTAATCGGCTCACGCTACTTAAAACATCCACCGCTGGAAAATGATTGGCATGTGCCAATTTCAGACTCAATACAATGTGCCCATCCAAAAAACCTCGAACTGCATCCGCAACTGGTTCGTTCATATCATCACCTTCTACTAGCACGGTATATATCGCAGTAATAGCTCCGGTATCAGAAGTGCCTGTTCTTTCGAGAATTTTAGGTAACATCGAAAATACTGAAGGTACATAGCCTCTTGAGGCAGGTGGCTCCCCGGTTGCAAGACCAATTTCACGCTGAGCCATAGCAAAACGGGTCAATGAGTCCATCAAAAGAAGTACTTTCTTTCCTTCATTCCTGAATCCTTCTGAGATAGCAGTTGCTAAAATAGAAGCCCGTATCCGCATAGGAGCAGGCTGATCAGATGTGGAAACTA
>JAYPMN010000280.1:0-2023 GCA_038129925.1 Flavobacteriaceae bacterium | reverse complement strand
CAAGTTTAGGCATATTTTTTACATTTGCAAAAAAAGCTATGCCTTCATTTCATTCCCTACGAGTATCAGGAATTGATCGTGCCTCAGTAGATGCTGTTGTAATCTCCTTAGAGGTTCCCGAATCCCTAAAAGAATCCTATAAATTTATTCCTGGTCAATATGTTTCTTTAGAAACTACCATAGATGAGGTCCTTGTAAGACGATCCTACTCTCTGTGTTCTACTCCTGATGAGCCCTCATTAAGAGTAGGTGTGAAAAAACTAGATCAGGGGGTTTTTTCAACCTATATCAATGAATCATTAAAGCTTGGAGATACTTTAAAGGTAAGTGTCCCTGAAGGCCGTTTTGTGTATGACGGTGATAAAAATAAGGGAGGCCTTCTGGCCATTGCTGCTGGTAGTGGAATTACGCCTATCTTTTCTATATTAAATTCCTTTCTAGCTAATAAAAACGGACAGGAATTCACTTTAATCTACGGCAATAAATCACCTGAACAAACAATGTTTTATCAGGAAATAAAAGATTTAGAAACTAAACACTCCGAGCAGCTAACTGTTCATTGGGTTTTTAGTCAGTCCAGCGAGGAAGGTGCTTTGTTTGGTAGAATCAATCCTTCGGTGATCAATTTTGTCCTCAACCAACAAAACCGTTTGCCGAATCACAGCTTTTTGTGTGGCCCAGAACCCATGATTATATCAAGTAGTGAGCAACTAGAGCATAAAGGAACCTCCAAAGACCGTATATATTTTGAATTATTTAAGGCCAGTTCAAAAACTTTGGAAGCTGAAGATCAGGCTGAAAAAGGTTGCTTCACAATTACGTATGACGAAATTACACATACACTTGATCTCGTTCCAGATAAATCGCTATTGGATATTGCCCTAGGTGCAAAACTGGAAGTGCCCTATTCCTGCCAAGGAGGGGTTTGCAGCAGTTGTATCGCAAAAGTTAAAGAGGGAAAGGCAAGTATGATCACCAATCAAATTCTTACCGATGATGAAATAGAAGAGGGATTGGTCTTGAGTTGTCAGGCTATCGCTCAGTCAGAGTCTATCCATCTCGATTATGATGATGTTTAATTAAACAGCGTACATCAGGACACCTTTAGACAACAAAAGCAGATAAGTCACTGCGTTCACTTTTCTATTGCTCCACCCCTCAAAAGCCAATCCTGTTATAAGAATTAAAGGAGATAAAACAATCTCATAAATGTTGAAGGGTCCTTCGTTGTTCACTAACAAGACAAGGGCGCCAACTGCAATCAAATTTAAAAGAAATAATGAAGATAAGTTTGACCCAATAATTCTAAGGCTTTTCTTTAAAAACAATAGCTGTATAAGCATGAATAAACAAAATCCTAAATAACTTATAAATTCCACTGAGTTAAAATTGTAAACTAACTTTTCGACCTCCCAAAAAACCCATTCTTTCTCAATATTATAAACTAACTTGAGTGTGTAGAACAAGAAATTGGTAATTAAAAATGGGGTGACTACTGCCAAAATTGCCTTTAAATTGATCAGCCTTTTAAACACTAAAACAACAAATACAGTAGAGAACAGCAGATATAATCTGGGTTCAAAAAAGGTCAAAAGGGAAAAGTTTAAGGAGATATTGAATAAGGGTTTTGTAATTTCTTGTGCGCTTTCGAGTTGTGAAATATCCAAAAAAGCAAGGAATATAAATACATTGAGTAAAAGTCCGTCAAACTGTATCCCCTCTCCTGGAATAAACAACAACACTAGAGGGAAGCAAAGTAAAATAAAAGGAGGGATATTTACATGGCGATTTTTACTGTTTGCGTAAAATAAAATTCCAATAAGCAAAAACACAACGCAAGACTTTCCAAAGGCAAAAAGCATATCGTAATGCAGCCCCTCTTTGTATACTGACAGATTGGTATGTAAGAAATAGAGAACCAAAAAAATTCCCACAAAACTCAGGATCCAAGAAGTTAAATTTGTTTTGCGAAAAAGGTTGGCTACCATATTCGTTTCTCTTAAATTTGCAAGGTAAGTAAACT
>JAYPMN010000279.1:0-2036 GCA_038129925.1 Flavobacteriaceae bacterium | reverse complement strand
GGGTATGAACAAAGTCCGTCTTTGAAAAAGGGATGACTTGAGTCTTGTCTTGTAAGCTACGGAAAGGATTTGAAAACACGATACGATCGTAATCTACTTCAAAACCCAATCGAAGATTGTCTTGCTCAGCCCTTAACCGTTTATTTGTGTCGCCATAACGCTTTAAAGACAATAAAGATTCCCAATTCATTTAGTTCGTGTTATAAAATTGTTATGAAGCTAAAGCTAAATTAATATTGTTTTAAACTTAGGTGGATCATAGTTAACATTTAACTAAAAGAACGAGCCACTTTGTCTAATACATTTGCTACAAATTTAAATTATATAAATAAAATTAAGATGACAAAAATCAAATTCATTACATTATTTGCTGCCTTAGCTGTGTTTATTTCTTGTTCTGAGGATGAACCTGTAATTGAGTATGTAACCGTGACAGAAACAGTGGTTGAAACTCAAACACAAACTGTAGAAGTAGATCCTTATGCTGATTCAACACTAGAGGGAAACATTACTTCCAATACCACATTAGATGCTTCAAAAATTTGGTTACTAAAAGGAAGAGTATCTGTAGAGGATGGAGTAACTTTAACTATACCCGCTGGAACTATAATTAAAGCTGCTTCTGGAACTGGAGCTGATGCTTCGACTTTAATTATTGCAAGAGGAGGTACAATCATCGCGGATGGTACAGCAGACGCACCCATAGTAATGACATCCGTTTCCGATAACATTGAAGTTGGAGGAACTTATCCATCAAGTGGTCCTGCATTAAATGTCGACACTAGAGGATTGTGGGGAGGATTATTAATTCTTGGAAAGGCTCCATCTTCTTTTTCAGGAGACGTTACCGAGCTCCAGATTGAAGGAATTCCTACCTCAGATGCTAATGGCCTTTACGGTGGTACGGACGCAGCTGACGATTCTGGTTCCATACAATATTTATCAATCCGCCATGGTGGTGCTGAAATTGGTGAAGGAAACGAAATCAATGGACTTACCTTAGGAGGTGTTGGATCTGGAACTACTATCAACCATATTGAAGTTTTAGGTAATGTTGACGATGGTATTGAATTTTTTGGAGGAACAGTTAATGCTTCTAACCTATTAGTATGGGGTCAGGGAGATGATGCAATTGACATCGATCAAGCTTATGCAGGTACTATCGACGGAGCCATGGTCATATTAACTTCGGCTTCTGATCACGGTTTTGAAATTGACGGTCCAGAAGGAGCTGCTACAGGTCGCTTTACAATTAAAAATGCCACTGTCATAGGAGCTACTGATGACTGCGATGCAGAAGGAGTAGACGGTGAAATGGCAGACTTTAGAAAAGGTGCTACTGGAGATGTAATGAATGTACTATTTAAAGATTTTGCTGGAGGAAAAGATGTTGAGTTGGATGCCAGTGCTGATGCAACAACTTACACTGCTGGGACTTTAACTTTTGAAAATATCGATATCATGCATCCATCAGATGACAGTGGAGTAGTTTGTTCAGACGTTGAAACTCTTGATGAAATTTTTGATGATAAATCAGACGAAAGTACTTTTGAATCAGATGCTTCGACATTTGCAGAAATTGTTACTGCTCAACAAGAAGGAAATGGTGTTGACGCATCCATATTTTCTTGGACATTTTATGTAAATAATTAACCCTATATAAGAATAACTTTTTGATAACATGGGTTAGGCATTCTGCCTAACCCATGTTTATTAATTTTGGACACTTTTTATTTTTAGATGAAAAAATCAAATCTCTACACCCCCCTCTTCACTTTATTATTTTCCTACATAGCCTTAGGCCAAATTGGAATTACAGGTACTGTTATTGACGGTGATTTTAACGAGCCTCTGCCTTTTGCCAATATTTTGGTTCAAGAAACCGGAACTGGGGTCACTTCTGACTTTGACGGAAAATACTCTTTTGAGCTTCCAGCAGGGATCTATTCAATCCAGTTTTCCTTTGTTGGTTATGAAACAAAAATCATTACTGAAATTGAGGTTGGTGGTGATGAATATACAATCACTGATGTTGT
>JAYPMN010000278.1:0-2044 GCA_038129925.1 Flavobacteriaceae bacterium | reverse complement strand
TTTTTAGGGGTGGATGTATTTTTTGTGATCAGTGGATACTTAATCACTGGAATTATTTTTGAGGAAGTACAGCGGGGGCAATTTTCTCTACAAAATTTTTATATCAGAAGAATTCGTAGGATTCTTCCAGCTTTGTATTTCATGCTTATTTTATGCTCCCTTTTTTATTTGTTGGTTGCCCGACCATCCAATGAGGAAAGTGAGCTTCTCGGAGGATCGATTCTTTCGGTTGTGGCTTTTTTCTCAAATATACATTTTGCCCAAAATACTGGATATTTTGCAAATTCCGCTGACTTAGTCCCTTTTTTGCATACATGGAGTTTGTCAGTGGAGGAGCAGTTTTATCTGATTTATCCATGTTTATTTTTACTGGCATTCCGTTTTGGTAAAACCGCACTTACTTGGGTAATCATTGGAGTGGCATGTCTATCCATCGTGTTTGCTCATCTGGGTTTTGAACTCTTGGGGAAATGGAATTTTTATCTTCTGCCGACGAGGGGATGGGAGATCGCTGCTGGTGCAATGTGCTTTTTATTTCAAAGAAGAGCAACTGGTCATTTACCTAAACCCATTTGCGAGGGAATGTCTGTGATTGGTCTGTTCCTAATCCTTTTTTCTTTTTTCTATCTCGATCAGTCTATTCAGTCTCCTGGTCTATGGTGCTTATTCCCGGTACTCGGAACAATGATCGTGATTGCCTTTTGTAAACCTGGTCAGATTTCTCACTTCATGCTGTCCCTTAGAGGACTGGTTTACATCGGTTTAATTAGTTACGGAGCCTATCTTTGGCACCATCCTATACTTTCCATTTCCCGGCATTTTGTAATTCATCCCACCCATTTGCCAATTACGGTAATTTGGATTGCGGTGTTGGTATCCTTTTTATTGGGATCCTTGAGTTTTCACTTTGTAGAAAAGCCTTTCCGGGAAAAAAAGCTTTCGGCCAGATGGTTAATCATACCCTTCCTGGTACTTGTAGGAGTGGGCTTTTTTTCCAGAGGTATTTCAATGTTCGGGATTCACCCCAGAAGTCAGGCATTTTCGGAATCTGTGCATGATCTTGCCCGGTCCAATTACGATGCAGCGCGTGCACCGACCGGGTATAATTTTGGCAGTCTAAAAAAACATAGTATCGATGTTCTCTTATTAGGAGACTCGCATGCAAGGATGCTACTGCCTAATTTTGCAGATGAGTTAAATAAAAGGAACTGGAGAGGGTTCCATCCATACACAAAAAAGAATAGATCTAATTTTCTTTCCATACAACCAGGTACGAGTGAATCATTTCTCAATGAGTGGATGCTTGAAATTGAGGAGTTAGCAAAAGATTCAAAGGCAATTGTAGTTTCTTTTAGACATACAAGATCGAAGGATAATTATTTCTATGATCCAATCCTTCGAGATGCGGATGATGCTTTTTTTAAAAACTATCGGGAACGAATTCTTCAACTTGCAAAGTTGGTTCCAAAATTAGTTATTGTAGCTCCGTTTCCAGAATCACCTCAATGGGGTCCCAATATAGGAAGAGTTTATCTTCAAGAAAAACAATCAATAGTTGCTACAGTTGAACAATATTTGGACTTACAAAAAAAGGTTTTGAATGTTTTGGACGAAGTATCAAAACTTTCAAATGTAGATGTGATTTATCCTCACAGGTATCTTTCTAATGGTGAAGGGGAACTTATGTCATTAGCTCATTTAGATACTTTAAAAGAGACGATCCCATTGTATTACGATGACGATCATTTGAACGCATTTGGTTCCAAACTAATCGTAGAGAAAATATTTAGCTGTATTGAATAAATTATGGATATGTCAGAAAAAATTTCATTCATTATTTTGAAAGGAACTCTCGTTTTTTTATTTCTGTTTTTAGATGTAAAAGCTGAAGAGAAGAGTTATGAGGAAAGACCCAATATCCTTTGGCTAACCAGTGAGGACAACAATGTCCGCTGGGTGGGGTGTTATGGAAACCCGCATGCGGATACGCCAAACCTGGACAAACTGGCGGGGGAGGGGTTCCTTTATCTCAATTGTTTTGCCA
>JAYPMN010000277.1:0-2064 GCA_038129925.1 Flavobacteriaceae bacterium | reverse complement strand
GCCTGCCGCTAGCGTTCATCCTGAGCCAGGATCAAACTCTTCGTTGTTGTTTCTTTATATAAAGTAACAACCCCTAAAATTGACTCGGTCAAAATGGTTCTATTCACTTGTATCTCTCGATACGCGCTGTCATTCTTATTATTTTGTTTTCAATGAACTTTAAACTAAAACAAACCTCAACCACAAAAATGCAGTTGAGCGTTTTAGCGGATGCAAATATAAAACCCTTTTTCTTACTAACAATGAGTTTTTGAATTGTTTTTTTAAATAAATTTTTTACTTCTTTTTCAGTGGAGTTTTTACCTCTTTCCAAAGGGAATAGAGACTGTCTAAGTCATAAGAAAGTGCAGTAGGATCAAGCTCAATTATTCCGTCTCCATAGGCTCGTTGTAAAATGTCTTCTATTAAAAAATCTTCATAGATAGTTTCTGGATCGTAAGTGTCTTTTAAAGAGAGCTTAAAAAAGGAGGCTGTGGTTTGGTAAATCATTGCCTTCCAGCCATTCCTTAATTTTTTTATTAACTCATGAGTTGTTGCTCCAGTTTGTCGATGAACCAATTTGATTAAAATACGGCCTTGGGAACGGGATAGTTTTTTAAGTTCCTCCTCAAATTCGTCGTATATAAATTTTTCAATTCGTTTGAGGTAAATTTTCTTTTGTCGCTTTTTCTCAATTCCTTCCAATCTGGAGGTAAGGGTGTCCAAGCGGTCAGCAGCCAACTTAGCATAGGGATAAACACGTAATGTTCTGTTTCTCAATATGACATAATTACGCAATTCGTTCATGCTCTTAAAACGAAGTGGTTGAAACAAAACAACTTCCTCTAGGCGTATACCCGAATTAGGAATAGAATCAGTTTCAAACTTATAAAGCAATGGCTCGTCAAAATCTATGCTGTCTAGCTGTTGGCTCAGAATGCAGCATGGGAGAAGTAAGAATGAAAAAAAAACAAAACGAGTCATAAGCATTTTTAAAACTGACTTTAAAGAGTTAGGTTTATTTTTAATCAAAGTCTACCTATAAAAATCAGCCTACAAAAGTACAAATTATTTAAGTCGTGGACTTTTCTTTAGGATTATTCTTACTTTTGAAATTCGTAAAATTATAACCTTCATTTATGAGCTTATTAGATAATAAAGCAATCGGATTTTTAGAAAAGTATTTAAACAATGCATCCCCTACAGGGTATGAAAGTAGCGGGCAAAAGATTTGGATGGACTACATCAAACCTTATGTAGATACTTTTATGACAGACACCTATGGTACTGCCGTGGGAGTCATTAATCCTGAAGCTGAATTTAAGGTTGTAATCGAAGGACATTCTGACGAAATTTCTTGGTATGTAAATTACATTACAGATGATGGATTGATTTACGTCATTCGCAATGGGGGAAGCGACCACCAAATAGCACCTTCAAAATGTGTCGATATCCATACTAAAAAAGGGATTGTCAAAGGAGTCTTTGGCTGGCCTGCAATTCATACTCGCAAAAACGGTAAAGAAGAAACTCCAAAACTGGAGAATATCTTTATCGATATAGGTGCTAAAGACAAAAAAGAGGTTGAAAAACTAGGGGTATATGTAGGTTGTGTGATTACTTATCCTGATCAGTTTCATATTTTGAACAAAAACAAGTTTGTTTGTAGAGCAATCGACAATCGTGCAGGTGGGTTTATGATTGCTCAAGTAGCGCGTCTACTAAGAGAAAATAAAAAAAGTTTACCCTTTGGACTTTACATCACTAACTCCGTTCAGGAAGAGGTCGGTTTACGTGGAGCCGAAATGATCACCCAGACGATCAAGCCCGACATTGCCATTGTAACAGATGTCTGCCACGATACAACTACGCCTATGATCAATAAAAAACAGGAGGGCCATACCAAGATTGGAGACGGACCTGTAATTTCTTACGCTCCTGCAGTACATAATTTATTGCGCGAACGTATAATAGAAACTGCGGAAGAAAAGAAAATACCATTTCAACGATTAGCATCATCTCGCTACACTGGAACAGATACTGACGCTTTTGCATACAGTAACGGAGGTGTTGCTTCAGCACTTA
>JAYPMN010000276.1:0-2070 GCA_038129925.1 Flavobacteriaceae bacterium | reverse complement strand
CAATTCTACAGGTGAGGAATCCATGTTGTTTATCTTTTTAGGCTGTTTATCTTTTGCGTTTTTACTAGCCTATGTCTATTCCAAGCTGGCTCAAATTTCAAGTTTTATAACTGGATTCAATGCAGGCATTGTCATCGGTATCCTCTATGCCTTGAATTGGTATTTTTTCGTTTTCAATGAATTTGATCTTAGGAAGATAGTTGAAGAAATAGTAATCGGGGGATTAATGACTGGTATTACTGGAGGCCTTGTCGCTTATGCTAATGGAAAAATTGGATGAAAAAACAAGGTCAGTTTATGGTGAAACCTACCTTATTTTTATTAAATCTTTTTTAGATTTTCACCGAGAAGCTGATTTAGAAGATAAAGTCTAAAATCATAATACAAGACATCACTATCATGATTCCATTCTCTATGAGAGTGGCTTCGGTCATAGGGAGCTTTAAGGCTGTTCCTAAACACGCGCATTGAATTTCAGTTTTACTTAAGATCGTTTGCATTACACCATAGGTTGTGATAGATAAAATTATCAAAGTCAATCCTAAGGCAACTGGTATTTGCCAAGACAAAAGAAAAGCAACCCCTAAAACAGTCTCTAAAAAGGGGTAGAGTTTGGCATAAAAAAGACTCTTTTTCGCCAAAGGGTCATAGCGTGCAAAAGAAGGAGGAAACCCTTGAAAATCCAAAAACTTAAAAAAACTAAATGTGATAAAAAATAAACCCATAAAATAGAGCATGGCTTGATTTGCATCTGCGTCAGTGAGATGAGTTAGAAAAATCGTTGCTGCTATCAAATATCCAAAAATGAGAAACAGAGGAAACAATGCTTTTAACTTAGACTCTGATTCATCTTGAAATACAGCAGTCGTTTTATCTTTGGTTGCTGTATATTTTTCACCTAAAAACCCATCAATTTTACTCAGAGCAACTTCTTTTTTAGTTTCAAAAACTGTCTTGCCTGTTTCTAGTGAAACTTCGACTTCGGTAATTTCAGGTATGGAACTCATTTTTTCTGTCACTCCCTTCCTGCAGTTATCGCAGGTCATTCCTTGAATATAAATTTGCTGCTTCATTCTTTTTGACAAAAATCTTAAATTAATTTTAGTTTAGAAGACCTACTTCGTTAAATGTTAGTTAAACGCTTCTATACATGAGAAATCTATAACAAATTCCTCAATTTGAGCGATTTAATACTTACTTTTGTGAGCTATGATGACACCCAATCACAAGGAGGTTTTACAACAAGTCAGCCAGCAGCTAAATCAGGGAAATTTATCCGTTGTAAAAGGCTTAAATGCTATATGTGAAACACTCAACAAAAAACTAGAAGCCTATGATTGGGTTGGGTTTTATTTTGCTGATTTTAAAAGTAAAATGCTTCATCTGAAAGCCTATTCAGGCGCTCCAACCGAACACACTTCAATTCCGTTTGGAAAAGGTATTTGTGGACAAGTCGCCTTGTCTAATAAAAATTTTATGGTCCCTGATGTGACTGCTCAAGACAACTATATTGCCTGTAGTGTAGATGTTCGATCTGAGCTTGTAGTACCCCTATTTTTGGAAGGTAGAAATATCGGACAAATCGATATCGATTCCAAAGCTCTTAATCCATTCACAAAAGAAGACGAGACCTTCTTAACTGAAATATGTTCGCTTGTTTCATTAACCTTCGGCAAATCATTAAAACAACTTTAAACTATGAGTAAAAAGAAAATAAAAACGGCTTTGATCTCTGTTTTTGATAAAACAGGATTAGAACCTTTAATCAATCTTTTAGTAGATCAAGGTGTTGAGCTTTACTCTACGGGTGGAACAGAAACCTTTATTCGAAATTTGGGTCACCAGGTGAATGCTGTAGAAGATTTAACGGGGTATCCATCAATTCTCGGAGGTCGAGTAAAAACATTACATCCTAAAGTCTTTGGAGGTATCCTTAATCGAAGTCAGCTCCCGAGTGATCAAGCTGAAGTGGAAACCTATGAAATTCCAGTCTTGGACTTAATTGTAGTTGACCTTTATCCATTTGAAAAAACTGTAGCTGACAATGCTTCGGAAAGTGAAATAATTGAG
>JAYPMN010000275.1:0-2080 GCA_038129925.1 Flavobacteriaceae bacterium | reverse complement strand
GAATGAAAAAATGAAATTCGTTCAAAAAATGGTATTGATGAGTTCACGACCTATTGTAATCGCGGAGGAACAAGTTACCGATTCTGCTGTTCGTCGTTTGGTCTTTGATGCAGGGGCAAATATAGACGATTTGATCACCCTCTGTGAGGCGGACATCACAACTAAAAATCCCAAGCGGTTTGAGCGCTATCACAATAATTTTAAATTGGTAAGAGAAAAGATAATCGCTGTAGAAGAAAAAGATCACTTGCGAAATTTTGAACCCCCTGTGAGTGGAGAAGCTATTATGGAATTTTTTGGATTACACCCCTGTAGAGAAATTGGTATCATCAAAGAAGCCATCAAAGAAGCGATACTAGAAGGAGAAATTCCAAATGAATTTGAAGCAGCTTTTGATCGTATGAAAGAAGAAGGAAAAAAACTAGGATTGACACCGCATGAAAAATCTTTATAAACTCTTTTTAATCTTCAGTTTAAGTCTAGTCTATCTGGTCATACTTGCAGGAGCAGTAGTCCGAATGACTGGAAGTGGTATGGGCTGCCCTGACTGGCCCAAATGTTTTGGCTATTTAATTCCTCCTACTGAAAGGACACAATTGGATTGGAAGCCCAATCACCAATACCAAAACGGACAAGTCATAATCGTAGAGGAAAGTTTACGTGTCGCTACTGAAGATTTTACTTCCAAACAAGACTATTACGCATCCAACTGGGAGCCTTACACCAAGCACGACTATGCCGTTTTTAACCCCGCCCATACTTGGATTGAATTCATCAATCGTTTGTTGGGAGCCCTTGCTGGATTGGCAACTCTTTTATTGTTGGTCAGTGCCTTATGGCGATTTAAATCAGATTCTGTAGCCACCCTGGGATCATTACTCGTAGTCTTGGGAATGGGTTTTCAGGGCTGGCTTGGAAAAACAGTAGTGGATTCCAACCTCTTGCCCTACAAGATCAGTATTCATATGGGAATGGCCTTACTCATAGTCCTAATGCTGGTCTATCTGTTGAGTCGTGAACAAAAAAACACACCAAAAATTATCCAAATCAAACAATTCCAAGGACTGGCACTAATCGCAGTAATACTCAGTCTAATACAAATTGCTATGGGAACTCAGGTAAGACAATTTGTGGACGATCAAATGCACACATTTGATCTTACTCAAGCCTCACTTTGGCTCGCAGAGGCTCCACTACTATTTTACATCCATCGCAGTTTTTCAATTGCAGTACTTTTAGTCCACCTCTATTGGGGGTTTCTATTCTTTAAAAACAACTATATACCATTGGTATTTAAGGGAATACTATCCCTTATTGGATTAGAAATACTGACCGGAATATGGATGTACTATTTTGATTTTCCCTTTTCTTCCCAACCGCTCCACTTGATCTTAGCCGCACTTTTATTTAGTGCACAGAGTTATTTATTATTTGTTGTTAAAAGAAAAACATGATCTATAGATTTCGAATTATTTTAGATGTTAAAGAAGATGTCCTAAGGGATATTGAAATAGAAGAAACCGCAAGTTTTGAAGATCTTCACCATGCCATTACTCAAGCATTTGGTTTTTTAGGAAATGAAATGGCTTCCTTTTACCGCTCTGATCAGGAGTGGACACAAGGGGAAGAGATGCCTCTTGAAGCCATGGACCCTTCTCAGGAAAGCTGTGGAGTCCAAACTTTAAATAGTGTGATTTCAACTGACCAACACCACCTTATCTATGTCTATGATTTCCTAAACCTTTGGACCTTTTTTGTAGAATTAATGGAAGTTGGGGAAACCATTACAGGAACTACCTATCCCAATCTCATATACGCACAAGGAGATGTACCCGAAGAAGCCCCTGAAAAATTATTTGAAAGTGAGCTTAGTACCGAAAATACAGAGGAAGCTGACCTTGACGGTGAAAATTCAGATGACTACCACGATAGCGCTTTTTATTAGAATAAATCGTGCATGTCCACTTTTTCGTAATGTAGACGAACAAAACGCAGACTCGCTTGCATGATATCCCCCATGGATTCACTTTGCTTAAATGCTTTGTCTTTGGTGAATTTAAAAATCTCTTGACGCAGACGT
>JAYPMN010000274.1:0-2086 GCA_038129925.1 Flavobacteriaceae bacterium | reverse complement strand
TTGGACGCCATCGAAAAACAAATTTCCTCAAAGACAAAATTGGTATTCCTATGCAATCCCAATAACCCAACAGGCACCTTAGTTCCAGCACAAAAGCTTATTGATTTTTGCAAGGTTGCTAGTAAAAAGACAATAGTCTTTTCAGACGAGGCTTATTATGACTTTATAGAAGAGCCGAATTATCCCAGTATGATCGATGCGGTAAAGCGTGGGGATAATGTGATTGTTTCCAAAACTTTTTCCAAGGTTTATGGAATGGCAGGCTTGAGAGTTGGTTACCTTATTGCTAAACCTGAAATCGCCCAACAAATTCGTCAGAATGTTGTTGCAATGAGTAATGTCCTCGCAGTTGAGGCAGCGAAGGAAGCACTTAAAGATGAGGAGTTTTATAATTTTTCACTCAAAAAAAACAAAGAGGCAAAACAGCGGATATACAAACTTCTAGACCACCTCAGACTTGATTATGTTACTTCACATACTAATTTTATCTTTTTTCACTCGAAGCGGGATATCAGAGCATTGGGGCCAGCAATGTTGGAGAAGGGAGTACGAATTGGAAGGCCTTTCCCTCCCTTTTACGATTGGTGTAGGATAAGTACGGGAACCTCAGAGGAGGTTGATTTATTTATCAAGGGGATGCTTGAAATTTACCAAGCTTAAACCTTAGTTTTCTTTAACGATAATGTAAGTTGCTTTAACTCCAGTTGCGAGATTCCACCGATTGGCTCCAACCAATTTCCCTTCATCATCAAAAACACGTACTTCAGCGGTATTGGGCCCAGATTCTCCTTGATTAAGGGCTACGAAATCAATTTTATTAAAGCCTGGGATCAAGTCAATAGAGATCGTTTTAAAGCGCTCTAATAAGAGGACCTGAGGCACCACTTCCTGGTCATTAAGCATGATCCGTATCAGATCACCATCAGGGGACTCATGATCACGAACCGCAATTTGAACAAACTTTCCATTATTACGGAAGTCACCCAAATATTGATCAACCTTAAATTGATTTGGGTTTTTTTCTTTTTCAGGACGTCGGTTTAGACGATTGAGGTATTGTTTTCCTGGATCTAGAAATTGTTCGCCTCTGCCAAAATTGATCGGGGGATTGTTTAATTCGCTTTTAGGATCTTTAAATTCTAATTTAGGATTGAAAAAATCTTCGGAAAGAAATTGTTTTTGTTTTTTGGGCGACAACAGGCTAGGGGCCTTGTTTTCAGGAGGAGGAAGGAGAAGCTTAGTTGTTTCTTTAGATTCACCAATAATTTGACCCGAGAGAGAATTTATCCCTAGAACTAGAATTAGAATCAGATGTACAAATAACTTTCTCATTGAGAATCAGTAGTTACACACGGCAAACCTAGGGTGAATTTGAGTGATTTTAAAGCCTTTTAACAACTATTTAATGCCGATACCGTTTTTTATTTATCTTTAAATGAATCAAATAAATGAATCTTATGGAATTAGCAACACTGGATTGGCTAATTATATTCTTGTTTTTTGCAGTATCCTTGGGAATTGGAATCTACGTATCTAAGGCCTCTGGGAAAAGTGCAAACGAATTTTTTCTATCCGGGAGAAACATGCCTTGGTGGCTTTTAGGGCTTTCCATGGTAGCGACCACTTTTTCTACCGATACACCCAACTTGGTAACGGACATTGTAAGAACCAATGGAGTATCAGGAAATTGGGTTTGGTGGGCTTTTTTAATTACTGGTTTGCTTACTGTTTTTGTATATGCTAAGCTTTGGAGAAAATCCAACGTAAATACGGACTTGGAGTTTTACGAGCTTCGCTATGGGGGTAAACCTGCGAGTTTTCTCAGGAAATTTAGAGCAATTTATTTAGGTATTATTTTTAATGTAATTACCATGTCAGCAGTAACCTTGGCAGCGATTAAAATTGGAGGTATTATGTTGGGTTTAGAGCCCTGGCAAACAGTAATCACGGCAGGCTTAGTTACCGTGACTTTTAGTGCAATCGGAGGGTTCAAAGGGGTTGTTTATACTGATCTAATCTTGTTCTTTGTAGCTATGGGTGGAGCAATAGGCGCGGCATATTACCTAGTAAATCTTCCAGAAGTTGG
>JAYPMN010000273.1:0-2103 GCA_038129925.1 Flavobacteriaceae bacterium | reverse complement strand
ATTAATCCAATGCTCTATTTACTTTTTTTCTTTGTTTACCGATTCGAAAGCAATCAGACTCTACTCATAGGTCTTGCTTTTCTACTTGGTTTCTCAATTGATTTTCTTTCTCAAACTGGGGGTGCGCATACAATTGCTACCTTAACCATAGGGTTCTTAAGGCCGATAATTATTCGTTATTCGTTTGGAGTCACTATTGAAACTCCTCAAAGCTATTTTAGCGATTATAGAACTCTTAATAAGCTGATTTATCTTCTACTTTTAGTATTACTTCACCATAGCTTGTATTTTACATTAGTGTATTTTAACTGGGAATACCTTTTCCTTTTTGCTAAAAACACGATACTTACTTCTATATTTACATTAATTTTAATAGGTATAACTTTAAGTTTTTACACAAACAAAAAATGATTAGAAAATTCGTTTTATTGAGTTTTACTTTAGGGAGTTCTTTGTTGTTCATTATTCAATTAATCTCTTTGCAAATTTTCAATCAAGATTACAGTGAACTTTCACTCAACAACGCCTTAGAAAAAAGACCTATATATCCAACCCGAGGACTCATTTACGACAGGAATGGAACCTTACTGGTCGCCAATCAGCCAGTATATGATTTGATGGTGATCCCTGAAAATACCCTTTCTTTTGATACGCTAGAATTGATTTCTTTTTTAGAAATTTCTAAAGAAAAACTAATTAATAGTTTGCAGAGAGCCAAGCGCTTTTCCTCCAAGAGATCTTCGGTAGTTTCCCGTCAAATAAGTAAAGAGAAGCAAGCTTTGTTTAAAGAGAAAATCTGGAAGTACACCGGTTTCTATTTTCAGAAAAAAACAATTCGAGATTATTCATTACCAATTGCATCAAATGTTTTAGGATATACCAGTGAGATAAATCCAAATGAGTTAAAAAATAAAACAGATTATGATTTAGGGGAAATGATTGGTCGTCAAGGAATTGAAAAAGCCTATGAAGATGTACTTAGAGGGAAAAAGGGATTTCAATTTTTTCAAAAAGATCGTTTTAACAGAATCATTGGGCCGTATGAAGAGGGATCTTTTGATACTGCCCCTGTGGCTCCTAACAACCTGATATTAACAATTGATGCCGAGCTTCAAAGCTATGGTGCCTCACTCATGCAAAATAAAAGAGGTGGGATAGTTGCTATTGAACCCTCCAGTGGTGAAGTATTGGCTCTAGTAACAGCGCCCAGTTATGACCCTAATTTACTGCTTGGTAGCAGGCGATCTGAAAATTTTAGAGCCTTGGTCTATGATACTGTGTCAAAACCTTTGTTCGACAGGGGTTTGCAAGCTGAGTATTCTCCTGGATCACCTTTTAAAACACTTAATGCACTCATTGCACTTCAAGAAAATGTAATTTCTCCTTCTACACAATTTTCCTGTAACCAAGGACACTTTTATGCTAGAGGGGCATTTATGAAGTGTCATTGCCCAATAGGTACCTCTAACAATTTGTTCAGAGGAATCTATAACTCATGTAATAGTTTTTTCGCTAAAACTTATAGGAGAATTATTGAGAAAGACTCTAATGCTGCTAATGGACTAGACCGCTGGAGAACCCATTTGGAAAAATTTGGTTTGGGAAATTATCTTGGCTACGATTTGCCCATAGGTAAAAGAGGCTTTATTCCAAGTAGCTCCTACTACGATCGACGCTATTCGAAAGAGAGGTGGGGTCCAACTACAATCATTTCCAATGCAATTGGTCAAGGTGAGGTTCTGACCACACCGATCCAAATGGCAAACTTTACTGCAGCAATTGCCAATAGAGGTTATTATGTAAAACCCCATTTTACCATTCCAAAAGATCAAAGAGTTAAAGATTCTTTATATACAAAAAATTACACTTTAATTGAGCCTCGTCATTTCGAAACAGTTATCGAGGGAATGCATAAAGTGGTAGAAAAAGGAACAGCTAGGGTAGCAAAAATTCGTGGAATAGAAGTCTGTGGAAAAACAGGAACTGCAGAAAACTTTATTCTACTCAATGGTAAAAAAACCCAACTTACCGATCATTCTATATTCATTGCCTTTGCTCCAAAGGAAAATCCAAAAATTGCGCTTGCTGTATTTGTAGAAAATG
>JAYPMN010000272.1:0-2117 GCA_038129925.1 Flavobacteriaceae bacterium | reverse complement strand
ATTTTACCAGAGTTTAAAAACTTTTTTTGTGGGAAGAGTTTGAGCTGAGGTGCTACTAAGAGCCTTTTTTGTGGGCCGTAGTACCATTCTGCATAGCGGAGACTCCCATTTCGCTCCTCAACTAACTTGTCATAACGCGAGATGTCTGAAGAGGAAGAGTACTGAAAGTTCAGCACCAATTGGTTTTCATCATTTAGCTGAATTAAAAACTTTTGAAATAGATCCAGTTGATTATAACCCGTATTTTTTTGAATTAAGGGGTTTTCGTTGATTAACTGATTTGGGTTAAAATTTGTTCTTGAGTTATCTGAGTAAAATGGAGTAAGTCCCCAGTCTGAATAGCCGTGTGTTCTGTTCTTCCCAATACGAATGTCTCCAAAATTAGAATAGCTCACGCTGGTTAAGCTCGCCCATTTTTTAAAACTCATTTCTGTAGAAAATGAATTGACAGTGGCATTGCTTGCTGATGAAAAGTCACTTGAGAAGGAAGATGATGTTTTCTGCTCACTATTAATCAGTGGACTTTTGGTATAGTAATGAATGACCCCTCCCAGGGCATCAGATCCATATCCTATAGAGGACGAACCGTAAACTACTTCAACCCGATCGATGATATCGGGATTTATAGTGATGGCGTTTTGTAAATGTCCGCTTCTGTAGATGGCGTTGTTCATCCGGACACCGTCCACTACCATCAAGATTCTATTGGCTTCAAATCCTCTAATGACAGGGCTTCCTCCCCCACCTTGTGATTTTTGAATTCGCACACCTGGGCTTAGACTGACTAATTCTGCGCCTGTGGCGGGGCGCTGAAGTTCGATTGTTTTCGCATCAATTACAGTTACTTTCTCTGCAATCTGCTTGCGAGTAGTTGCATTTCGTGCAACAGAGAGGATCACTTCATCAAGCGCTTGGTCTTTTGGTTCCAACATCAGGGTCATCCCATTTTTGAATTCCTTGGAACTCAATTTAATTTCCAAAGTTTCGAAACCAAAGAGCTGAACCGTTATGTTGTCATTTTCAGAAAAGATTTCAAGAGGGGCTTTGCCTTCTTGATTGGTAATGATGGCTTTTGTTTTGTCACTGTTAAATAAGGCCACACCCTCAAGAGGAAATCCAGAGTCACCGTCTAAGACTAAAGCCTCCTGACTCATAAGCCAGACAGGAGCAAGTAGCAAAATGATAATGCTATGAAACTTTAAATAGTTCATTCAATATCTCTGTTGATTTAGGTGATTTGAATTGTTGTAAATGTAGTTTGAAATAATTTATTGCGTAATCTAACAACGCCCCCTTTTCTTTTTTTGAAACTTTAATTTTTAAGATCATGTCAAATTTCATGCCTAAAATTTCAGCCCATAAATTTTTTAGTCTTCCTTCAATAAAATTGGCTTTGGGTTTATACCTACACATACAACCAGATTCAAGATCAAAATAAGGGGCATCTTGGTCTGACATATTGGGCACAAAACCCATGAATAAGGTTAAATCAAGTATAGTTTTTAGATGAAACAATCCAATCGAATCGTTTTCATCCAGCCACAGCATGCGTTTTTGAATAAAATCAAACATACTAGGATTGGCTTCTTGTTGCTCTTCTTTTACCACTTGGTGAATAATTTCGGCTAAAAAAAAGACAATAGCTTTCTTTCTTAAATCGAAAGGAATGGTTGTATAGGGATACAACAAGTTGACTTGTTGTAGATAGCCCAATTTATGATCTCGATTTCTTTTGGCTTCAAATTCTAAAAGGGATAAAGGTTCAAAAAAAGATTTTGACAGCTTTTTATTTCGTTTGGCACTCAATATGCCTTTTAGCATATAAGATTGAAGACCGTACTGTCTGGTGTAGCAGGCTACTATAAGACTGGTGTCTCCGTAACGAACTGAGCCTAACGCTATGGCTTGTACCGTATCTTTCATTTAAGATCACCTTATTAAACTACTCCCTGTGCGAGCATGGCGTCAGCAATTTTGACAAAACCAGCAATATTTGCTCCTTTTACGTAATTCACATGGTCTTTTTCTTTACCAAACTGTATACACGATTGGTGAATGTCTTTCATAATGGTTTGCAAGCGTTGGTCTACTTCTTCTCTAGACCAGCTGTATCGAAG
>JAYPMN010000271.1:0-2129 GCA_038129925.1 Flavobacteriaceae bacterium | reverse complement strand
CGTAGTAAATTTGTGGAATTCCTCTAAGGGTCATCAATACACTGAGCATTTGTTTGTAATTTTTAAACTCGGGGTAAAAATCATTGATTCGGTTAGTGTCGTGATTTTCAGCAAAAATGATCACATTATTGATGTCTGAATACAAAAAGTCATTTTGCAGATTTTTATAAAGTCGGGTCGTTCCGTGTTCCCAATAAGCATTTTTTTCATTAAATGTCTTGACCAATGCATCGTTCAATGTAAAATCCATGACGCTGGGTAACTTAGAATCAAAACCTTGTATTGCTGCAATAGGACTTTTTTCCTGCCAATAGGATAAATGAATGCTGTTGTGCATCCAACCCTCACCAACAATATTGAAGTCAGGGTACTCCATTCTTATCGCTTCCAACCATAGTGTCATGGGTCTTGGGTTATTGTAAGGATAGGTATCGACTCTAAAACCGTCAATTTGAGCAAACTCAATCCACCAAATTGCATTTTGGATCAAATAATTTAAGAGGTAAGGATTGTTTTGATTGAGATCAGCCATCGTGGGTACAAACCAACCTTCCAATAATTCTTTTCGGTCGATGACTGTTGCATAGGGGTCGGAGTGAATTTCTTTTCTGTGGTTCGTATTGGTGTATGTCTCAAATTGATGAATCCAATCTGAAGTTGGCAAGTCTTTTACCATCCAGTGTTCAATTCCCCAATGGTTGGTGACGTAATCCATAATCAGTTTCATCTTTCGTTGATGAAGGCCATCGGCTAGGAGGCGGTAATCTTCATTTGTACCAAAGCGAGGATCAATCCGATACACATCACTTTGGGCATAGGTATGGTAAGACACCCTTGGGTCGTTGTCCTCGCAAAGGGGTGTCGACCAAAGCGCGCTTACTCCAAGTTCTTCGAGATAATCCAGGTGGTTGATAATTCCTTTGATATCTCCTCCGTGTCGTCCGTCTTTATCATTTCTGTTGGGCTGTTCTTTCACAGAGCGGTGTGCGTCATTGGATGGATCTCCATTTGCAAAACGGTCTGGAACGAGGAGGTAAATCACATCGGCTGCACTAAAGCTGTCTAGGTTTGGACGCTGTTCCCGTATTTTAATTTCGTATTGAATAGTCGATTGAACTTTCCCTTTTTTTAACAGATTAATTTCTACAATTCCATGCTGTTGATCACTTAGATCGAGATCGACAAAAAGATAGTTAGGATTTTCAACTCGATGCACCTCGATTTTTTCAATAGCGGGAATTTTTAAGCTGTAGTCTGCTATATCTTTTCCATAAAGCATTAGTTGAATAGTGGAATTTTTCATTCCCTCCCACCAAAAGGGAGGCTCTATTCTATCAACTTGTGCTTGGGTAAAAAGTGAAATAAAGAGTAGTAAAAAAGAAATTAATTCTTTCATTTTTTAAGAGGCAATAGCATTTCCATTACAATATACAATCAGATCTGGATTGCCATGAGTGACCCTTACATTTTCTTTGCTAACTTCTACTTTTATTGCAGTTCCTCTAAAGTTTAGTTTAAAAGAGAACGCATTCCAAGCTTCGGGAAGTTTAGGATTGATGTGTAATTGGTCATCGACCACAGCAAGTCCTCCAAAACCTTCTACGATACTCATCCAAGTTCCTGCCATACTGGTAATATGCAATCCTTCTTCCACCTCCTTATTATAATCATCCAAATCCAGACGCGAAGTTTGTAAATAAAGCTCATAGGCTTTTTGCATTTTGTCTAAACGAGCAGCTAAAATGGAGTGAATACAGGGTGATAGAGAAGATTCGTGTACGGTCAGTGGTTCGTAAAAATCAAAATGTTGCTCTAGTGTTTGCTTATCAAAGTGAGACTCAAAGAGGTAAAATCCTTGTAATACATCTGCTTGTTTGATGTAAGGTGATCTCAAGATTCGATCCCAAGACCAGTGTTGATTAATGGGTCGCTCATCAGGAGGGATTGTATTTGCTGGTTGAAGTTCTTTATCTAAAAAACCGTCTTGTTGAAGGAAGATATCTTGCTTGGGATGTTTTGGAAAGTACATTTGACTGGCTATGCTTTTCCAAAGCGCTGCTTCATCAGCTTTCCAAGCTAACTTTTCAACAAGTTCACTCCAGCGTTGCGGATGCTCATCAGCTATTTTT
>JAYPMN010000270.1:0-2135 GCA_038129925.1 Flavobacteriaceae bacterium | reverse complement strand
CCGTCAGATGCAGCAAAAAACGCCAAGATATGCTTGATGAAATATCTTTCGTCATCATTTAACTTAGAATTCCAATCCGTAAGGTCTTGGTGTAAATCAATTTCTTCAGCTGTCCAAAAACTAGCCTCCATCTTTTTGTACCATTCCCATATGTCATGGTGTTGAATAGGAAAAATTACAAATCGGTTTTCATTTTCTTGGAGAATAGGTTCTACAGCTGCCATCGTTTTCGTGTTTTTTTTGATTAAATATTGATTGATTATTTGTCTTACAAAGATTCTAAAATGAAGTCAGATTTGAAAGGTGAACTTTTCCACAATGGACACTAGTTTTTAACAAAATGCTGTTTTTTTGTCAAGAGCACAAAAAATATGGTTTTAAGTAAAAAACTTAAAATCAATATGTTACATAAGAAAATCGGCTTGAAACCCTTGAAAATACTGGGGCGTCAATTTGAGGTCTTTTGCGCGTAAGCTTCTAAAGCGTCAAACCAGTCTTGTCCAAATTTGCGAATTAAGGCTGCTTTGACAAATTGATAGACAGGGATTTTTAATGCATTTCCAAAATTACAAGCATCAGAACAAATAGACCAACTGTGATAATTTACTGCTACCATTTTCTCATACGATTGAACCCTTACAGGATACAAATGACATGAAATAGGCTTTTGAAAATCAATCATACCTTGTTTATAGGCATTTTCGATTCCGCATGAAGCTACACCTGTATCAGAAAAGACAGTATAAGCGCATTCCTCTCCTTTTACGAGAGGGGTTTCAAAGTCACCTTCAGCTCCTTTTACAAAAACTCCCTGTTCCTCTATGGATTTGATTCCTTTAGCATTGAGGAAAGGCTTTATTTTAACGTAGTTTTTTTGAAGATACGTTATTTCCTCAGCTTCCAAGGGTGCACCAGCCTCACCAGCTACACAGCATTCACCTTTACATTTTGAGATATTACATACAAAGTTTTCTGTAATAAGCTCATCGGAGACTAGGGTATTTTCAATAGACAGCATTTTGCAATTTTCCCCAAAATTACGGATAATTCGCTTTCCCGTAATCAGAATGGAATTACATTTGCAAAAAAAATGAATCGTGTTTGATTTTAAAGAATTAGTTACCGCCAGTCTTGTGTTATTTGCCGTAATAGATATTATTGGTAATATTCCTTTAATTATCAACCTGCGATCAAAGGTGGGTCATATACAATCTGAAAAAGCGTCCCTAGTAGCTGCAGTGATCATGATAAGTTTTTTGTTCTTAGGGGAAGAAATTCTAAAACTGATTGGAATAGACATCAACTCTTTTGCAGTTGCTGGTTCTTTTGTAATTCTCTTCCTCGCTTTAGAGATGATTTTGGGAATAACACTATATAAAGATGAAATTCCTGAAACAGCATCGATAGTCCCGCTGGCTTTTCCTATGATAGCTGGAGCGGGAACCATGACCTCTTTACTTTCTTTACGAGCAGAATACCATGTGCTGAATATCATATTGGCAATTCTTATCAATATATTGTTCGTTTATATCGTACTTAAGTCATCTAAACACATCGAGCGGTTTTTGGGTACCTCAGGAATTAATATAATTAGAAAAGTCTTTGGAATAGTCTTGTTGGCGATTGCGGTAAAACTTTTTACCTCTAACATCGGTCAACTAATATAAATGTTTACTTTTATTATATGAGAGTAGCCCTACCCATTTTTATGATTCTCGCTTTAGGAATGTGCATTTTTAATCTTACTCAAATGGATTGGAGTAATCCATTGGAAGGAAATAGCAGCATTGCACTTATCGGTGCAATGGCTTCTGCAAGTGCGTTTTTATTGATTTTTATCCTGATCCTTTCCAAAAAAGTGCAAAAGAAATTAAAGAAATAAATTATTCTTTATTTATTTCACTTAATGTTCTTAAAATAAATGGATCCCCCTGATTCACTATTCGAGTATAAAGGTTTTCATCAAAAATTTGAATGGCGATAAAGGCTTTAATCGAGTTGAGTAAACTTCCTTCATTCTGAATTTCTATCGGGTAATTGTTTTGCTTGCAATATTCTTTAAAGGCAGCTATAAAATCTTCCTTATAAGGCAATTCCTCACTGAAAAATTGAGCCACATTATCAAAGTTATATTT
>JAYPMN010000269.1:0-2151 GCA_038129925.1 Flavobacteriaceae bacterium | reverse complement strand
TATGTCGCCGCCTTCTTCGAAAGACCTCAACAGTTTTGTTGGGGTCTTTTTTTATTCTAATATTATTAGGCTTCCAGTATTCACTGAGTATCGTAAGGGTAAGTCATCTGTCCCTGCAGAATGGAGCTTGTATTAATCAATTTGATTTCAATAGTATTCCCCAACATTTTAGCTAAAGTAAAAGCTGCTGTACGTATGATTTGGGTCATATTTTCAATATCCATTTTTGCGGCTTCATCCTCTGGCTTGTGATAGTAGTCGTAATTTTGAAAATCAAAAGACGAAAGTGTCTGTGCGGGGATATTCAGTTGTTTAAAAAAAGGATAGTTATCCGAACGTTGAAACAAATTTAATTCTTTGGCTTGGGGAAGGAATTGAACAAAGTTTGGAGCAATGGTATTCATCACTTCAGCCATATTCGAACGGTTATAACCTGTGATATACACCTGGTTGGCACCTGTAGTTAAGGTTTTACCAATCATTTCAAAATTAACCATATACGCTAAGTCAATATTTTCGTCTTGGAGGCGTTTTGCAAGCTGCTTGGCTCCTTTAAGTCCTTTTTCCTCATCTGCAAAAAGGGCGAGTAGCACATTTTGTTTCCACTGATATTGAGCTAAAAATTTACCTATTTGAAGAACAGCAGTAGATCCTGTAGCATTGTCATTAGCTCCATTGTAAATAGTATCACCCTCTTTTCCACGAATGCCAATATGATCTAAATGCGCTCCAATTAAAACCGTTTTTCTTTTAGGGTCGTAGTCTCCTAGCTGACCAACTAAGCTATACGAAACCAAGTTGTCAGTTACCAAGGAGTCTCTGTACTCTGGATAGAAAGGCCTGATATTATTCAACTTAAAATAGTCGGTAACAAAAGCTGCTGCTTTAAAATATCCTCCTTTCTTTGAGTCACGACCCCTCATGCTGTCAGCTGACAAAGTGAAAAGGATACGTTGCGTTTCTTTAGTGGTAATCTGTTGTTGAACAGTCTTATGGCTTAATGTTTCAACCGGATTCTTTGATGATTTTTTACAGCTTACAATTATTAAAACAAGTAAGGATATGAGGACTTTTTGCATCTATTTTTTTATTTGGACGAAGATAAGATTGTATTTTTACTAAATGAAAAATATACTTGCTCTTTTTTACCTAGTCAGTCTAACTGCAGTTGCACAAAAAGCAAATCGTTCAGAGTTGATTATTCCTCCAAAGCAAGTGGTACAGATCGATTATCCCTTATACCAAGGGTTTAACATTAAAATTTTGAATCAGTCCAAATACGTTATTGGGGTTTCTGCTAGGGATAAGCAAACTGACTCAATACGAAAAAGTTTTGGCCTTGACAAGGGGAGTACAACTCTGTTTGAGGTTAATAAAGGAATGTATTTACAATTTGAAAACCGATTTTTAGCTCCAATAAAAGTAGCCTATACTTTACGAAAAGGAAGTACAGGGGCTAAAAAAAACACAAGACCCTTAACCCCTCAACGCGCTTTTTATCTGGAAAACAATACAGCACAAAGCTTACCCTTGAGAATCCCTGGGGTGATGAATCCCAATCTAACCCCTTTTTCCCGTAGCGGAGTAGATTTACCTAACGGGCAAAAAATTTATACCAACGTGAATGGTAAAAGAATTTTGATCCTTACCGTAACCGATTCTATACCCCACGGTGCTAGGATTGATGTAGCAAGACTTATTGAAAAGGCTTTAAATAAAGAATGAGGGCTAAGAGCGGTGAATTAGTTAAGAAGTTTTTAATGTTCATAACTAATAAAACCCCCAAACTGTTGTGTTTGGGGGTTAATTATCTGGTTTAAAGTAAATTATTAAGCGACTAGGTCCCCTGCTTTATTCTTTTGAGGGAGTGTAGAACTGCCCATTAAAAAGGTGTCTACTTGATGCGCTGCTTCTCTTCCTTCAGAAATAGCCCAAACGATTAAAGATTGTCCTCTTCGGCAATCACCAGCAGTAAAGATGTTCTTTTTTAGGGTTTGGTAATCGCTTTCCCCTTTGATATTTCCTCTTTCGTCGAAAGTCAATCCAAATTGTTCTGGCAATGACTTTTCAGGACCTGTAAATCCAAGAGCTAGAAGAGCTAAATCACAAGGCCATTCTTTTTCAGAATCCTTTTTTTCAATAAGTTGAGGG
>JAYPMN010000268.1:0-2153 GCA_038129925.1 Flavobacteriaceae bacterium | reverse complement strand
CAAAATAAATCATGACAAAGTACAGAGAATCAAAAGCTGCGTTAACTTCCAAAACGTACGACAGAAATGAAATGGAAGGTTCTACAGAGAACATTTACGAAGCGCTTTCAATTATTGCTAAACGTTCCAATCAAATCAATTTGGATATCAAAAAAGAACTGCACGAAAAGTTAGATGAATTTGCTACTCATAACGACAGTTTGGAGGAGATTTTTGAAAACAAAGAGCAAATTGAGGTGTCGCGTTTTTATGAGCGTTTACCAAAACCTCACGCAATGGCGATAGAAGAGTGGTTAAATGATAAAATTTACCACAGACGTACCGAAGAACCCAAAATCTAAAACATGAGTTTGTTGAGTGGCAAAAAGATAGTACTCGGGATTACCGGGGGTATTGCTGCTTACAAAACTCCATTATTGGTTAGAGTGCTAATACAACAAGATGCAGAGGTAAAGGTTGTTATGACTCCCTCATCCAAAGATTTTGTTAGCCCATTAACGCTATCCACACTATCAACAAATCCTGTTTTATCGACTTTTACTGCAGAGGATAAAGACAATCCCGTCTGGAATGATCATGTTGAACTCGGGCAATGGGCTGATCTGTTATTAGTCGCTCCAGCAACAGCCAATACGCTCTCCTCTATGGTGCATGGCAGATGCAATAATCTTCTTTTAGCAGTCTATCTATCCGCAAAATGTCCAGTAGTCATTGCCCCGGCCATGGATTTGGATATGTATGCCCATCCGTCAACACAAGAAAACATAAACACTTTAAAATCCTATGGAAATCATGTACTTGATGTAGGAGAAGGGTTTTTAGCCAGCGGGCTTGAAGGAAAAGGCAGAATGTTGGAGCCAGAAGAAATTGTGTCTGAAATTGTATCCTTTTTTAACCCAAAGCTGGAACTCAAGGGTAAAAAAGTTCTGATAACAGCCGGTCCTACCTATGATGCTATAGATCCTGTTCGTTTTATCGGCAATCATTCTTCAGGTAAGATGGGTTATGCCTTAGCTGAGGTAGCACTCAAGAAGGGAGCATCAGTAACTCTTATCTCAGGACCCAGTGCTGAAAAAATAAATCACCCTTCATTAAAATTAATTAAGGTGGTGAGTGCAGAAGAGATGCTCGCTACCGTTAAAGAATTTTATGATTCGACAGATATTGCCATAGCTGCAGCTGCAGTAGCTGATTTTAAGCCTAAAAAAATAGCCTCTAACAAACTAAAAAAAGAGACCGGTTTAGCTCATATTTCACTCGTCCCTACAGTTGACATATTATCCTATATGGGAGAGAAGAAAAAGAAGCAAAAACTCATCGGTTTTGCTCTTGAAACTGAAAATGAACTTGAGCATGCCAAAGGAAAACTAAGTCGTAAAAACTTAGACGGTATTGTGTTGAATTCACTTCAAGATGCTGATGCAGGATTCTCGGTTTCGACGAATAAAATAACCTTCATTCACGCTGATTTTAAAGCTGAATCGTATCCGTTACAATCCAAACTTGAATGTGCCCAAAGAATATTTGACCAAATATTAACTCTATGAAAAATTTAGTTACCCTAATTGTCTTTCTCCTCTCCATCTACTCAGCTAGTGCTCAAGAATTAAATGCCCAGGTTATTGTAAATTCTGATTTAGTCAACCAAACCAATCAACAAATATTCAAAACCTTGGAACGTTCCTTAAATGAGTTTTTAAATACTCAAGTATGGACCAATCAAGACTTACTGCCTCAAGAGAAAATTACTTGTTCCTTTGTACTTAACTTGACTAATTATAGTAATGATCAATTTGAAGCGACCTTACAAGTCCAATCCCAGCGTCCTGTGTTTGATTCCAATTACGATACTCCTGTACTCAATTTTTTTGATAGAGATATCGTTTTCAGCTATCAAGAATTTCAGCCACTTTTTTTTAATGAGTCGAGTTTTGAATCTAATTTGGTTTCTCTTCTTAGTTTTTATGCCTATGTCATTATCGGTTTGGATGCAGACACTTTTATTAAAAATGGAGGAAGTGTATACTACGAAAAGGCACTTCAGGTCGTCAATTTAGCACAAGTAACTTCACGAAAGGGATGGAAACCTTCTGATGGTACTAGAAATCGTTTTTGGATCATAGATAATCTCAGAGCAAATACTTTTAGAGAAT
>JAYPMN010000267.1:0-2155 GCA_038129925.1 Flavobacteriaceae bacterium | reverse complement strand
GCAAATAAAAAGAAAGCAACTAAATAATAGTTTGTAATTATGGCTAAAACAGCAGGAAAAAAACGTAAAGTAATTATTGAATCAATTGGGGAAGCGCATGTAACTGCTTCTTTCAATAATATCATCATTTCTCTTACCAATACAAAAGGTGAAGTTATTTCTTGGTCTTCTGCCGGTAAGATGGGATTCAGAGGATCTAAGAAGAATACACCTTACGCAGCACAAACCGCCGCAGAAGACTGTGCTAAGACAGCTCAAGAGGCTGGCTTACGCAAAGTGAAAGTGTATGTCAAAGGACCTGGAAATGGTCGTGAATCGGCAATCAGAACATTACACAACTGCGGTATAGAAGTTATGGAAATCATCGATGTAACACCACTACCTCATAACGGTTGTAGACCCCCCAAAAGAAGAAGAGTTTAATATTAATATCAAGAGCAGTTTACTAGCTGTCGAAGGAAATGACCTTAATTCATAGCTATCTGTTCAAAAAAACCTAATTATGGCAAGATATACTGGTCCAAAAACAAAAATTGCTCGAAAATTTGGCGAGCCCATCTTCGGAGAAGACAAATCCTTTGAAAAAAGAAATTACCCTCCAGGACAGCACGGAAACGCGAGACGAAGAGGTAAAAAATCCGAATACGCTGTTCAGCTTATGGAGAAGCAAAAAGCAAAGTTTACTTACGGTATCCTAGAACGTCAGTTCCGCAATCTTTTTGAAAAAGCAAGTAGAAGTAAAGGCGTGACAGGTGAAGTATTGCTTCAACTTTGTGAATCTAGATTGGATAATGTAGTTTACCGATTTGGTCTTTCACCTTCAAGAAGCGGTGCACGTCAGCTGGTTTCTCACCGACACATTACCGTAAATGGTTCTATCGTTAATATACCCTCTTACCAAGTAAAAGCGGGAGACGTCGTGGGTGTTAGAGAAAAATCAAAATCTTTAAATATTATAGTTGAAGCAAAAGGGAAAGACTCTTCTGTTTACGAATGGTTAAGCTGGAATAGTGATCAGCTTCAAGGAACTTATTTAAATGTTCCTGAACGACTTCAAATTCCTGAGAATATCAAGGAACAATTAATAGTAGAATTATACTCTAAATAAGCAAACGGAAGCAAATTATGGCAATACTAAATTTTCAAAAACCGGATAAAGTTATAATGATCGACTCCTCAGAGTACGAAGGCAAATTTGAATTTCGTCCTTTAGAACCTGGATACGGTCTTACAGTTGGGAATGCACTCAGACGTGTATTATTATCCTCACTAGAGGGCTTTGCAATAACTTCTGTTAAGCTTGAAAACGTTGAGCATGAGTTTTCTACCATTCCTGGAGTAGTGGAAGATGTTACAGAGATTATTTTGAACCTGAAACAAATTCGATTTAAGCGTCAAATCGACGAAATCGAAGAAGAAAAAGTAACCCTTTCTATAGGAGGTCAAGAGCAACTCAAAGCTGCAGATTTTCAGAAATTTATTTCTGGATTTCAAGTTTTAAATCCTGACCTAGTCGTTTGTAACCTTGGTAAAGATGTGCAAATGAATATGGAAATTACCATCGAAAAAGGAAGAGGATATGTTCCAGCGGAGGAAAATAAAAAGACAAACTCTGAAGTTGGTGTAATTGCCATCGATTCTATTTTTACTCCTGTAAAGAATGTAAAATACAGCATAGAAAACTTTCGAGTAGAGCAAAAAACTGACTACGAAAAATTAATATTCGAGGTAATAACAGACGGATCTATCCATCCTAAAGACGCCTTGACCGAAGCAGCCAAGACGCTAATTCACCATTTCTTATTGTTTTCTGATGAGCGCATCACTCTAGAAGCTGACGAAATAGCTCAAGCCGAAACCTACGATGAGGAATCATTGCATATGCGTCAATTGCTAAAAACTAAATTGGTAGATATGGACCTTTCAGTTCGTGCTTTAAATTGTTTAAAAGCGGCAGAAGTTGATACTCTTGGCGATTTAGTTTCATATAACAAAAATGATCTGATGAAGTTTAGAAACTTTGGTAAAAAATCGTTGACTGAATTGGAAGAACTCGTTGTTCTCAAAGGCCTATCATTCGGAATGGACTTAGCGAAGTACAAGTTAGATAAAGATTAATCCACATTTTTAAGCAAGGAAAATGAGACACGGAAAG
>JAYPMN010000266.1:0-2183 GCA_038129925.1 Flavobacteriaceae bacterium | reverse complement strand
AATAGTAAGTTTACTAAGCGATCTTTCATCAAAAACGGCATCAATCAGGCCACAAATATACAGTATGTCGGACAAATAAAAGAACTGAATTCGGATTAAAAAAGTAAATTAAAAGCCAGTAAAAGAAGCTCAAGAAGTAAGCCATAAATTAAAAAAATAAAGCTTATTCTTTTTTGTATTTGACCTAAAATACTAGTCAGATAAAACATTGCCCCCCGCCACACACAGGAACATTTGGGTGAAATTAAACAGACTCATTCCTTTAAGCGTAATATAATAAACCGCAAATCCTCCCATACAATATAAAAGAATGATGGCAAGAGGTATGAGTAAATAAAAGTTACTGAGATAGATGTCTTCAATAGATTTGAAATTTTCATGAGGTAGGATTTGGTCCTTTAAAAATAATGAATTATAGATATTCCAGCACAATGGATCCGACTTAATAACGAACGATATCTAAATATAAACCGATTTAAAGTGTAGACTGCTCCCTTTGGTTTTATTATTTTTACATCAATCTATGAGACTATCGTTAATTGGTTCGGGGAAGCTAGGACAACAACTCTATCGTGAATTTTCAGAATGTGCTGCAATTGAATTGGTTCAATGGATGGATCGTTCTGCTACTGAGTCCTCAACTGCTGAAGGTATATCAATTGTAAAACAAGTTGAAGAGTTACTCGAAGTTGATTGTTTTCTACTCGCAGTCAATGACGAAGTTATAGAAATGCTTGCCGCTAATCTTCCGGCAAATTCTTTAGTAATTCACACTTCAGGGGCTACTGAAATAAGTGTTTTTTCAGATCACAATCGGAGGGGTATTTTTTATCCTATCCAAAGTTTTAGTCACGGACGTAGCGTTACCTTTTCAAAACTTCCTGTAGGGATAGAAGCTTCTAACAGCAAGGATTTAAAATTTTTAGAAAAACTAGCCTTAGCGATTCAAGCCAAGCCTGTTCATCTGGATTCAACTCAACGAAAAGTCTTACATCTTTCGGCTGTTTTGGTCAACAATTTTAGCAATCATCTCTTCACAAAGGCAGCAAAAATCTGTGAAGAAAATAAAATTCCTTTTGAGCTGCTTAAACCGCTCATCAGGGAAACTGTTGATAAATTGAATGAATTAAGTCCCAAAAGGGCACAAACTGGACCTGCGCTAAGAGAAGATCATAAAACCATTAGTGCTCACCTCAGTTTGATTGAGAACGCAGAATTAAAAAAACTTTACACGCTTTTTACAAACAGCATCAATAATCACTATAAAAATGAAAAACTATAAACATCTGTTACCAAAAATCAAAACTTTTATTTTTGATGTAGATGGTGTACTAACCGATGGAAAATTTTTAATCAATTCTGACGGTGAATTACTTCGCTCTTTTGACACCAAAGACGGCTATGCTATGAAATGTGCACTTGTTAAAGGATTTAAAATAGCAATTATCACAGGTGGGCGAAATGAAGCCGTTCGTGAACGTTTTAAAGAATTAGGGGTTATTGATATTTATCTCGGTGCCCACCACAAACTAGACGCTTACCAAGACCTCATGGATAATTACGATTTCAATCCAGAAGAAATTCTATATATCGGTGACGATATACCTGACATCCCTGTGATGGAAAAAGTAGGCCTCGGTTGCTGCCCAGCTGATGCTGCCTCTGATGTGAAAGCAATGGCAGACTATGTGTCCCACAAAAAAGGAGGAGAGGGCTGTGTTCGAGAACTGATTGAGCAAGTATTAAGAGTACAAGGAAAATGGAGTTTAGATATCGGTGCAGGTAAAGATTAAACAGTATGAATACAAAGTCTTACGAAATTATTCTAGCTTCCGGCTCCCCCAGAAGAAAAGCTTTTTTTGAAGAAATGGGTATTCCTTTCACTCAAAAAGTCATTCCAGTTGAGTAAGTTTTTCCCAAATCGCTTTCAGGTAAAGACATAGTAGAACATCTTGTCAAATTGAAAGCAGCACCTTTTAAGTCAATCATTAAAGAAAAGCAGCTTGTAATTACCGCAGATACTATTGTTTGGCATCAAAACCAATGTCTAGGCAAACCCAAAAATAAAAGAGAAGCTGAACAAATGCTCAGTACACTTTCGGGAAGTACCCATCAAGTCATGACAGCGGTTGGATTTTTACAAAAAGACAAATGGGACAGTATTTGCTGTAGTTCAGAAGTAC
>JAYPMN010000265.1:0-2217 GCA_038129925.1 Flavobacteriaceae bacterium | reverse complement strand
AATTCTATTTCCTCACGAGTTTTAAGTATAATTCCAGACATATTAGAAATCGGCGTATGCGTCCTCGTAGGCTTCTTTTTTCAGAATTTTTGAAAAATCTTCTACCATGTTTTCCACGGGGAACTCTACAATTCTGTTGTTTTCTTTACCATTTTCAAAAAAGATAAGTGTCGGAATGTTAAGTATGTTGTATTCTTTTTCATAGCCAAGAGGACTGTCCTTAGCCTCTGAAATGGCGTACATTTCCATTTGATCTTCAGTGACTCCTAGCGCATCTAAAAGTTTGAACATACCACCCAATTCTCTTTGAGTATCTCCACACCAAGTTCCGAGGAATAATTTAAATTCTAGATTTTTAGCCAAGGGTTTGTGTTCTTCAACCCATCCTTCTGGAATTTTAAGACGATCGTATTCTAATTGAAACCAAGCCTTAAATTCATCTGTATTTAGATTGGCGCGATTCATATATCCCAGTACAACAGTTTCACCCTCTTCACCAATAAGTGTTTCGACTTCCATAGGAACCAAACTGTACTTTGGAGTATCAGTACTATTACATTTGATCAGGTGTAGACTTGCAAATACAAAAAAAACGAGCCGTTTCATTCTTTTAAAAGTAAGGATTTTTGAGTCATGGTCAAAGGCTGATCTACCTCCATCAAATCCAAAATAGTAGGTGCAATATCACCTAGAATCCCAGATTTTATCTTCTTCTTTTCAGGATCGACCAAAATGACAGGGACTGGATTGGTTGTATGTGCCGTATTAGGACTACCATCTGGATTAATCATGGTTTCACAGTTTCCGTGATCAGCAATAACTAAACTGGCGTAACCCTTCTTAAGGGCGGCATGCAATACCTCAGCAGCACATTTGTCAACAGTTTCACAAGCTTTTATTGCAGCCTGCAAATCACCTGTATGACCTACCATATCTGGGTTGGCAAAGTTTAAGCAAATAAAATCAGGAGGATCGTTTTCAATTTTTTCAATTATGGCATCCCGAACTTCAAAAGCGCTCATTTCAGGTTTTAAATCGTAGGTAGCCACTTTGGGAGAAGGACACAAAATTCGTTCTTCTCCTTTAAAAGGAATTTCTCTTCCTCCATTAAAAAAGAAGGTGACATGGGGGTATTTTTCAGTTTCCGCTATACGAACTTGAGTCTTGCCTGCCTTTGACAGAACTTCACCCAATGTATCTTGAAGATTGTCTTTGTCAAAGACCACTTTTACTCCTTTAAACGACTCGTCATAGTTTGTAAGTGTAAGGTAGTATAACTCCAAAGGCTGCATCTCAAATTCAGGGAATGCTTGTTGAGAAAGTGCTTGCGTCAGCTCTCTCCCACGATCAGTTCTAAAATTAAAAAAGAGAACTACGTCACCTTTTTCTATCTGTGCTGAGCAATTTTCTTTAATTAAAGGCTTGATGAACTCATCAGTAATTCCTTCCTCATAGCTATCTTGAAGACTTTTTGCAAAGTCAGAAGAAGGACTTCCTTCGCCGTGAACCAAGAGATCATACGCAAGTTTTACACGCTCCCAACGCTGATCACGATCCATAGCGTAATAGCGCCCTATAAGGGAGGCAAAAACAATAGTTTTTCCTTGAAGTTTATTTTCAATTCGTTGAACAAAGTCTTTGCCAGACTGAGGGTCGACATCTCTTCCATCCGTAAAAGCGTGAAGATAAACTCGAGGTAGAATATATTCTTCGATCATATCGAGCAGCCCTTCGAGGTGTGAAATATGCGAGTGAACACCACCGTCAGAAAGTAGCCCCAATAAGTGAACTTTTTTACCCTCTTTTTGGGCGTATTTCAAACCATCTATTAAAACCTTTTCGTTTTTTAAGCTGTTATTTTCAACAGCTAAATTAATCTTAGCGAGATCCTGATATACGATTCTTCCAGCGCCTAAATTCATATGACCTACTTCGCTGTTCCCCATTTGTCCTTCGGGTAAGCCTACGTGAACTCCATCAGTCCTCAATGTATTTGACGAGTAGTCTTGATACAGAGAATCAATGTACGGAGTGTGGGCTTGGTCAAGTGCTGATACTTTTGGATCAGGAGCATTTCCCCAGCCGTCCAAGATCATCAAGAGTGTTTTTTGGGCCATTAATTTTTTTCTAAAGATACAAATTTGTCTAGTCTTGATTAAATCCACTTGGCTTAAAAAAAAACTGTTACTTTGTAAAAAAAGAGGTGAAAAAAGGCCT
>JAYPMN010000264.1:0-2225 GCA_038129925.1 Flavobacteriaceae bacterium | reverse complement strand
GATCAAGACTGCTGTAGGTGTGCAACTCCAAACACACGATAATATTTTTCCCCTTAAACTGGTCGCTAACTGCCTTACTGCTTGCTTTTACTTTACTCGGTGCATGAGCAAAATCTTTAAATAAGGAACTTTTAGCCCCTCTAGCTAGTAGCTCCAAACGTTTTGCTGCTCCTTTAAAACTTGGAATAGCCTCAAAAAAATCAGAACTGTATAATCCCATTAGTTGAGCTATCCACTGTGCAGCTACTAAATTTTGAAGGTTGTGAATACCAAATACAGCTAACGGAAGGCTCCCTTCTTCTGTTTCAAGAAAAGTAATTCCATCATCAATAAAATATTCTGGTGTTCGATACCCTATTTTTTTGATGGGATGTGTGTTGGATTCCACCAACTTCTTAAGTACTTCATCCTCCTCGTTATACATCAAAACACCTCCCGCCTGTATGGAGTTTATAAACAACTCAAACTGGGAGCAATAATTTTCAAAAGTGGGGAAAACGTTGACGTGATCCCAAGCAATTCCACTAATGAGTGCAATTTCAGGTGTATACCACAAAAATTTGGGCTGAGGATCAATGGCTGAAGACAAATATTCATCCCCTTCAAGTAAAACAAAATCATTATCGTCTGTAATGGATAAGTTTTTTGAATCCTCAGAAACTGGTGCTCCAACCATGTAGTCGGTATCGATATCGTGATATTTTAAGGTATGTAACACCATGGCTGTAATGGTTGTTTTTCCATGACTACCAGCAACAACGACGCGTGTTTTATTCTCTGTAAGTAAGGCTAAAAACTCTGGATAAGATTGGATATTTAAGTTTAACTCTTGGGCGCGGAGTAACTCCATATTGTTTTTTTTAGCATGCATTCCCAATACTATAACATCTAAATCCTTCGTTATTTTTTCAGGAAACCATCCCTCAGTCTCGGGCAGTATTCCAGCGGCTTGTAGCTTTGATTTTGAGGGTTCAAAAATCACGTCGTCGCTCCCTGTAACTCGGTGTCCTAATTCAAGCATGCCCAGGGCTAAACTGTGCATCGCGCTCCCCCCAATTGCAATAAAATGGAGTCGCATCATACCTTTTGAGGATTCAGTTGGTTCCAGAGCATGTCTTTGAGCTTAGTTAAATGAAATTGGGTTGCACTTGAAATAATCAAATGCGGTATTTCTTTAAAAGTTGATTTCATTTCCTCGGTGTATTCAGCCAACAATTCCTCATCCAATAAATCGGCTTTTGAAAGAACCACCATATAGCCTTTATCCAATAATTCTGGATTGTATTTGATCAACTCTTTCTGCAAAATATCAAAAGCTTTTTTAACATCTGGAGTATCTGCAGGTATCAAATAGAGCAAAATAGAATTTCGTTCGATGTGCCTTAGAAAATAATGGCCCAAGCCTTTTCCCTCCGCTGCGCCTTCAATTATTCCAGGAATATCCGCCATCACAAAGGATCTGTAATCTCTGTACTCCACTATTCCCAGATTTGGTTTTAGGGTAGTGAATTCATAATCGGCTATTTTGGGTTTGGCTGCGGTCAGGGCAGAAAGTAAAGTAGATTTCCCAGCATTGGGAAAGCCTACGAGGCCCACATCCGCCAAGACTTTTAACTCTAAAGTAATGGGAACCTCAACCCCATCTCTGCCAGGCTGAGCGTAGCGGGGTGTTTGGCGGGTTGCTGATTTAAAATGCCAATTTCCTCGACCACCTAAACCCCCTTCTGCAAGGATTTCTTCTTGCCCGGCTGTCGTAATTTCAAACAAAACTTTGTTGGTCTCTGAATTACGAACAACGGTTCCTACAGGTACGTCGATGTACAAATCTTCTCCCTGTGCTCCGCTACTTCGATTTTTACTGCCGTCACCTCCGTGGCCCGCTGCAAAATGGCGTTTAAACTTAAAGGAGTAAAGTGTCCATAGCTGTTCGTTTGCCCGAATAATTACATGGCCTCCTCGACCTCCATCGCCTCCGTCCGGACCACCCTTGGTGATGAATTTCTCTCGATGAAGATGAATAGAGCCTTTACCTCCCTTGCCGGAGCTTACATGCAATTTTACATAATCGACAAAGTTTCCTTCAGTCATGAATTATTAAAGGCTGTTGATCAGTTGCGTCAAGCGCTGGGTAATTTTTTCTATAGAGCCAATACCATTCACGCTGTGAAATTTATTTTGTTTGGTGTAATAATCTCTTAATGGAGCTGTTTTTTGATTGTACTCCT
>JAYPMN010000263.1:0-2232 GCA_038129925.1 Flavobacteriaceae bacterium | reverse complement strand
CCATTTATCAATATCCTGGTAAAAAAGGTAATTTACCCGACCTAAAAAAATGGATACAAAAGGCTAAATCATTTGAAATGACTACCGTTGTAGCTGCTGATATTTTGAGTCTTGTCCTCTTAGAAAATCCAGGCTCTTACGGCGCAGATGTAGTCGTGGGTACAACACAACGTTTTGGTATCCCTCTCGGTTATGGCGGACCTCATGCTGCATTTTTTGCAACAAAAAGTTGTTATAAAAGAAATATTCCAGGGCGAATTATTGGGCAAACCAAAGACCTGAACGAAAACCCTGCCTTACGTATGGCATTGCAAACCAGAGAACAACACATCAAAAGGGACCGTGCTACTTCCAATATTTGTACTGCTCAAGTTCTCTTGGCGGTTATGGCGGGTATGTATGCGGTATATCACGGGCCTGAAGGTTTAAAATACATAGCCAACAATATTCATCAAAAGGCCTGTCAGCTCAATGCCAACCTGAAAGGTTTGGGTATTAAACAAAAAAACAACCACTTTTTTGATACCCTACAAATCGAAATTGACGCCAATGCAGTAGAACGAATTGCAGAATCAAAAAAACTCAATTTTTACTACCCCGACGAACACACAGTTTGCATTTCAATAAATGAAACAACTGGTACAAATGACATTGACGAGATCACAGCAGTTTTTGTTCAATTTCTAAATAAAGAAACGCCTGTGTTGGAAGGTCACGTGGAACGTCAATTACCAGGAGATCAAGAAAGAAAAAGTGACTACCTCACACATTCTATTTTTAACTCCTACCATTCTGAGACAGCATTGATGCGTTATATTAAAAGTTTGGAAAGAAAAGATTTGGCTTTAAATCACTCAATGATCTCTTTGGGATCTTGTACGATGAAGTTGAATGCTGCTGCTGAAATGCTTCCATTGAGTGACCCCAACTGGGGAAGCATACACCCCTTTGTTCCGATAGAACAAGCAAAAGGGTATCACGAAATGATTGAAAAGCTAACGGAACAATTGAATATAGTCACTGGTTTTGCTGCGACTTCACTACAACCCAATTCTGGAGCCCAAGGTGAATATTCTGGTCTCATGGTCATTCGTGCCTACCATGAATCGAGAAACGACAGCCACCGAAACATCTGTCTGATTCCCTCCTCTGCTCATGGAACCAATCCCGCTTCAGCTGTAATGGCAGGAATGAAAGTGGTTGTTACAGGAACAGATGAAAAAGGCAATATTAACTGGGATGATCTTCATCAAAAAGCGATGGAATACAAAGATAATCTTGCTGGATTGATGATTACTTATCCAAGTACTCATGGTGTATTTGAAGCAAAGATTAAAGACATTACTGACCTTATTCACCAGTGTGGAGGTCAGGTTTATATGGACGGTGCCAATATGAATGCTCAAGTAGGCTTGACTAGTCCTGCAGCGATTGGAGCAGACGTCTGTCACTTAAACTTACATAAAACATTTGCCATTCCTCACGGAGGGGGTGGTCCTGGCGTAGGTCCAATCTGTGTCGCTAAACATTTAGCTCCTTTTTTACCGGGCAATCCTGTAATTCCAACCGGAGGCAGCCAAGCGATTACTGCAATTTCAGCAGCACCGTATGGCTCAGCATTGGCTTGCCTAATCTCTTATGCTTACATCAAAATGCTGGGAAGTTCAGGGCTTCAAAAAGCGACAGAAATTGCCATATTGAATGCCAATTACATCCAAAAGCGTATCGAAGGTGCCTATGATATTCTTTACACAGGGGAAAAAGGAAGAGCTGCTCACGAGCTTATCATTGACTGTCGTCCTTTTAAAGAATATGGAATTGAAGTGACTGATATTGCAAAACGTTTGATGGATTACGGATTTCATGCGCCAACAGTTTCTTTTCCAGTGGCTGGAACCATGATGATTGAACCTACTGAAAGTGAAAATCTAGCTGAGATAGATCGTTTTTGTGATGCGATGATTTCCATTCGTATGGAAATCGCTTCAGAAAATTCTGATGATCATGCCTTGCTAAAAAATGCTCCGCATACCTTAGCCATGATCACATCTGACAAATGGGAATTCCCATACTCTAGACAAAAAGCAGCTTTCCCGCTTGAATTTGTCCACGAAAACAAATTCTGGCCCACTGTACGACGTGTTGATGAGGCTTATGGAGACCGTAATTTGGTATGCAGTTGCTCCCCTATAGAATCTTATGTAAATAGCTGATTTACAATAAGTAAATTTA
>JAYPMN010000262.1:0-2258 GCA_038129925.1 Flavobacteriaceae bacterium | reverse complement strand
CCTACATCACAATTGCCTCTCCAAGAAGACCAATACCTGCATTGAAAGTAGCGAGTGCGCCTGTTCCCCAATAAAACCAATTAAAATCATTTTTAGACTTAAAAATAATTGCCTCTCCCAAAAGAGACAAACCTAAGCCTAAAAGCAACATTCCTCCAACTGAAAACAGTAACCAGTTTATTTTGGTTTTTTTTCTTTTTGCTAAATCCATGTTTGTAAAATTAATAAGGGACGAAATCCGTCAGTGTATATCCAATTTCTTCATCAGCAATCATCTTGCTAATGTCAAAATAAATGTACGAAGGAAATCCGTATTCATCATCATATTGAATCTCCTCAACCACTGGATTGAGTTTGCGCTGCTCATCTATATAAAAGAAAAAACCGTCGATTGTACGAAAAGAACTGTCATTTAGATCTCCAAAGGGAATACCTGCTACACTAATGACTTTGTTGTCTCGAACCTGAATACGTTTAGGTTGAGTGTATTCAACTATGCAAAAACAGCTGATTTGTAGAGTGAAGTCGTAATTACTAAAGCCATAGGAAGCCCATTTTTCGGCTTCTGTACCAAGGTTTGAAGGTTCCCCTTTGTCGCAAGAAAGTGTTAAAAACAAAAAGAAAAGTATTCGGAAAAAGGGGCTGTATTTCATCTTGTAAATATAAGTTAACAAGGTCAATTATTTTGCCTTTAAAAAGACGATGCTAGGCCTCTAACCTTTTTGACCTAAAGTAAGATAACAATGCCAATACTGCCACAACGACTATAGAATAATATACAAAGTTGGGGGTAATGATTTTATCACCACTAGCATAAGAATGAAGACCAACCAAATAAAAATTGACACCAAAGAAGGTCATTAAAATACAAGCAAAGGCAACCACGCTCATCAAATTAAAAATCCAAGGACCACGTAGGCCTGGAATCAAACGCATATGTATCACAAAAGCGTAAACCATAATGCTTATTAATGCCCAGGTTTCTTTAGGGTCCCATCCCCAATAACGGCCCCAACTCTCATTTGCCCACATACCGCCTAAAAAGTTTCCGATAGTAAGCATTATCAGTCCAACTGTCAGCGCGAGCTCATTAATGATAGTGAGTTCTTTAATTTGAAGATTGATTTTCTTTTTATTTTTTGTTGAGGCAATAATCATTAATAGCAATGAAACAGCACCTATAATCATCCCCAGTGCTAAAGGACCGTAACTTCCCACAATTACTGCTACATGTATCATCAGCCAATAGCTGTCTAAAACAGGTTGTAAGTTCGCAATGGCTGGATCCATCCAGTTCCAATGTGCAATCATCAGTACCATACCAACAACAAAAGCTGTTGAGGCCATAGTAAGTGTTGACTTTCTTCCAAAGACCAACCCGAAAAACTGAGTTGCCCAAGCCACATAAATCATGGATTCGTATGCGTCACTCCAGGGCGCATGGCCCGATATAAACCAACGAGCTGCCAATCCTCCAGTATGCAGAACAAACAACAGAAGTAGGATGATTTTAAATGCTTGTACTAGCCATGAAATGAGCCTGTTAGACTTAAATATTTGTACAATGAGAATAATAAAAAAGAGGGTGCCAGCGTAAATATACCAGCTGTAGAGTTTCTTAAAAATATCGTATTTATTGTAAAGTATTTCTGCCTTTACTTTGTCCTCAGAGGGCAGTATTTCGCTCCCAAATTTCTTTTGAAAACCATAAACACTCTCTAATAAATTATCTGCCTGGCTGTAATCTCCGTCTTGCTGAGCCAATCGTAATGACTGAAAATAAAGTGGTAAGATGTTTTTGACATAAAGCGAGTCCTTACCTTTAAAATTAGCTTCACTGAACTCAGGATAAGAAACCCATTTGTTATTGGGGTCATTTGGAACAGGAAAAATACGCATAATTTTTCCTTCTAATGCTGAATACAATAAGTTAACACGCTTGTCGACTTCTATAAAATCTTTTTGGAACTGGTTGGGTACAGCTGCCCGATAGGCCTCCTCCAATTGAGTTGCTATTTTGTAGTTCCCCTCAGTGTCAAAAAATGAGAGTAAAGGAGCATACTTCTCCTTTTTCCCCATGGACGTAAGCCTTCTCAAACTATCATTTCCCCTTTTTAAATAAATCATAGGCACATTATACCATACTGCAGGATTATTCATGATGGAAAGTAAAACCTGATCTGAATTCAATCCTTTATAAGCGTCTGACTTACTCACTTTACGCAATAATTCAGAGGAAAAAGTATTGGCAGGCTTCA
>JAYPMN010000261.1:0-2302 GCA_038129925.1 Flavobacteriaceae bacterium | reverse complement strand
AACGAAATCGCAGAACGAAAAGAAATTAACCATGGATCAACAATTAACCATAAAAATTGTAGAGAGTTCAAAAGATTTTGAAGCTTTTGTTCGTTTCCCATTTAGCATATACAACAACAACCCTTATTGGGTACCACCTTTGATAAAAGAAGAAATTGAAACGATCAATCCTAAAATCAATCCGGTGTACCAAAATGCAGATGCTTGTTTCTATCTCGCTTACCTAGGTAAAGAAATTGTGGGTAGAATAGGTGCTATTGTCAACTGGATTGAAGTAAATAAAGTTGGGAAAAAGAAAGTTCGTTTTGGCTGGTATGATACAATTGATGACCTAGAGGTTTCAAAATTACTACTTCGGCAAGTTGAAAATTTTGCTAAAGAATACCAGCTGAAGAGTATTGAAGGTCCCATGGGCTTTTCAAATCTGGACAAAGCGGGATTACTTATTGAAGGGTTTAAAGAGCGAAATACGATGATTACTTTATACAATGCTCCTTACTATCAAAAACATTTAGAAGCTTTAGGCTATAGTATCAATGCCAAATGGGTTGAGTATGAAATCAAAATTGATGACTTTGAAGAGTCACCAGAAAAAGTAAAGCGCTTTTCAAAATTAGTCATGGAACGTTATCAGCTTAAATTGTTACAGTTTCAAAGCAAAAACGACATCCTCCCCTATATCAACGAAATGTTTGATCTTTTGGGTAAGACCTATAATGAACTGCAAACGTATGTTCCTATCCAAAAATACCAGATAGAACACTACAAAAAACGCTATATCAAATTCATTCACCCCGATTTTATTAAGTGCATAGTTGATGGTGAGGATAAATTAATAGCTTTTTCAATCACCATGCCTTCTTTCACCAATGCGCTTAAAAAAATTAACGGTAAAATCAATCTTTTTAATTTTTTCTATTTGTTCAACGCACTCAGAAAGAATGATCGAGCCTCGTTTTATTTGATTGGTATCCATCCTGAATATCAAAACAAGGGCATCACAGCAATCATATTCAATGAAATGCAAAAGCTTTTTAATATACGAAATATCAATATCGTGGAGACGAATCCAGAGTTAGAAGAAAATATAGCTATACAAAAGCTTTGGAAAAACTATGAACACAGACTTCACAAAAAGCGGGCTACCTTTACAAAAGATTTATAAATACAATTTATGCTCAGCGATGGAACTATCATAGCATTATCAACCCCGCAAGGAAGTGGTGCCCTAGGTGTCATTCGGCTATCTGGTTCACTCGCACTTGAAAAAACACAACTTTTTTTCACCCCCAAGGGGAAAAAAAAATGGGAAGAGTTTCAGACAAACCATGCCTATTTAGGCGAAATTAAGAATGATAACATCCTCATCGACGAAGTCTTACTTACCTTTTTTAAAGGACCTCATTCCTATACCGGTGAAGATGTAATCGAATTGTCTTGCCACGGTTCGCCTTATATTTTACAATGTATCATTTCATCTTATTTGGAAGAAGGAATCCTCCCAGCTCAGGCTGGAGAATTCACACTTAGGGCTTATCTGAACAAAAAAATGGATTTGAGTCAAGCCGAAGCTGTCTCCGATTTGATTTCCTCTGAAAGTGCTGAAGCGCACAGGATAGCCATGCAACAAATGCGTGGTGGATTTTCTAGGGCTATGGAAGAGCTACGACATAAACTGATTCAATTTAAGGCACTTATTGAATTGGAATTAGATTTTAGTGAAGAAGAAGTCAATTTTGCAGATAAATCCCAACTTGAGTCTCTATTGAATGAGCTTGAAAAAGAAATAAGAGCCCTAAAAGACTCTTTCGCCTATGGAAACGTAATTAAAAAAGGCGTTCCAGTTGCCATTGCAGGCAAACCCAATGTGGGTAAATCATCATTGATCAATGCCCTTTTTAACGAGGAAAAAGCAATTGTTTCCCCTATCGCTGGAACAACTCGAGATTCGATTGAAGATACGCTGATCATTGAAGGTGTTCAATTTCGATTCATTGATACCGCTGGCTTAAGACAAACTGAAGATGCCATAGAATCAATTGGGGTCGCGAAAGCAAAGGAAAAAGTGACTCAAGCTAGAATACTACTCTATCTTTATGATAAAACTACAAGTGATTCGATCTTGGTTGATGAAATCGAATCTCTTTACCATGAAAAACTAAAGGTGCTTTTGATTCAAAATAAAGTTGATTTGTATCGCAATGGATATGATAAAAACTTTAATAGAAAACTACAACAACAGCTCATTTCAAAAATTGAGAATGTAAGTTTGGGAATCTCTACAAAAGAAATTGATACATTA
>JAYPMN010000260.1:0-2353 GCA_038129925.1 Flavobacteriaceae bacterium | reverse complement strand
ACCTCCTCGTCAACCCCAAGGTTTTCTTCGACACATTCCATGGTTACAGGTAAAGTTGCCGCACTTGAACTAGTAGAAAAGGCCAATAGTTGAGCGGGAGCAATCCCCTTCATAAAAAAGTCAACTTTTTTGTTGGTAATCACCCGGACAACGATGATATAAACCACTATCATGGCGGCAAGCCCTAGCAATAGGGTAATTGCATAAAGCGCAAGGGCCTGAAATAGCTCCAAACTAGGCGCTTCGACAACCAAGGCGGCTAAGAGCGCAAATACACCATAGGGTGCTACTAGCATGATCAGATCAATCAGTTTGAGTATGATGGCATTAAAGGAATCAAAGAACTTTTTTACAGTCTTAATTTTTTTACGGGGTAATAAAATCATCCCAATACCAAAAAATAGCGCAAAAAATATGACTTGAAGCATGTTGCGGTTGTTTGAAGCTGCCAAAAAGATATTGGAGGGAACCATTTCAACTAAGGCGTTAAGCGGACCTGCTTCTTTTTGTTTGGCTGCCGCAGCTTGTTTTTCCTGAGTGTTGGTTGAATATGCTTCCACGAGTTCATTTCGAGTTTCAACACTGATGGATTTACCTGGTTGAATCACATTGACTAATATAAGTCCGATGGTCACTGCAGTCAACGTGGTAATCAAATAGGTTAGTATGGTGCGCCCGCCCATTTGAGAGAGTTTGGAAATGTCCTTTAAATCCGAAACACCTTTAATGAGTGAAGCTAAGATTAAAGGAACGGCTATCAACTTTAATAGATTGATAAAAATTGTTCCAAAGGGTTTGACGTAATCTTTGATGAATGCTGAACCGTTGGGAACAAAGGATAAAAAGGCTCCAAAGACTACCCCAAGAGCCATTCCGATTAGTATTTTCCAGTGTAAGGCGAGTTTTTTCATTGTTTAGGGCTGGAGATTAAATTTTATTGGTTCGTTTAAGTAGTGTAAAATCAGCCATAACAATTGCAGCCATGGCTTCTACAATGGGTACAGCTCTGGGAACTACACAGGGATCGTGTCTCCCTTTGCCTTGCATGGCTACTGTATCTCCTTTCGAATTGATCGTTTCTTGGTTTTGCATAATGGTCGCTACAGGCTTAAAAGCTACTCTAAAGTAAATGTCCATACCATTTGAAATTCCTCCCTGTACCCCACCAGATTGATTGGTTTTGGTTGTACCGTCTGTATTAAAAAGATCGTTGTGCGCACTTCCTTTCATGCTGGTTCCTTCAAAACCGCTACCGTATTCAAAACCTTTGACGGCATTGATGGAAAGCATAGCCTTTCCCAATTCTGCGTGCAGTTTGTCAAAAACAGGTTCACCCAGTCCGACAGGAACATTTTTGATTACACAAGTAACTACTCCTCCTATAGTGTCTCCTTCCTTACGGATTTGTTTAATGTAAGCTTCCATTTCAGCAGCTTTAGCTTGGTCTGGGCAGCGCACAGAGTTTTTTTCAATTTCTGTCAAGTCAACAGCAGATGGATCCGTTTCCAATTGGAGGTTTCCTACAGCGGAAACATAAGCGTTAATGCTTAGGGGATTTAAAAATTGTTTTGCAATGGCCCCTGCCACTACTCTGCTGGCTGTTTCTCGTGCAGAACTGCGTCCTCCTCCTCGATAATCTCTAATGCCGTATTTTTCATCGTATACATAATCGGCATGTGAAGGGCGGTAGCTATCCTTTATATGCGAATAGTCTTTTGACTTTTGATTGGTATTGTTAATGGCAAAGCCGATGGGAGTTCCAGTGGTTTTTCCTTCAAAAATACCAGAGAAAAATTCAACCTCATCCGGTTCTTTTCGTTGAGTAACTATAGCGGATTGTCCAGGTTTACGTCGGTCTAGGTCACGCTGTATGGCATCTAGATCCAATTCCACTCCAGCTGGACAACCGTCAATAACGCCTCCTATTGCTTTTCCGTGAGATTCTCCAAATGTGCTAAGTTTAAAAATAGTGCCGTAAGTGTTCCCAGCCATAGTTGTGTTTTAAAAACTCAAAGATAAAGTTTTGGATTGACTTTTAAAGACTCTCCTTAGACGATAAGTGCCTCGTGTAAAATAGTGATAGGATGATGACTGCTTCGCCCTGTGCCATCGTATATCTGATGACGGCAGCTGGTACCATTTGCAGCAATCACAGTTTCAACTGCTGCCGATCGAACTGCTGGAAACAAACGTTCCTCTCCTACTTTCATGCTGACTTCATAATGTTCCTTTTCATAACCAAACGAACCTGCCATTCCACAGCAACCTGTATTGAGAAGACTTACCTTGTAATTTTTTGGTAGATTCAGCATTTGAAAGGTGTGAAAAGGCTTGCCTAAGGCCTTTTGGTAGC
>JAYPMN010000259.1:0-2354 GCA_038129925.1 Flavobacteriaceae bacterium | reverse complement strand
AACTAAATCGTCCCGGTTTATAACCTCGTATTTGAGCTTCAGGGGTAAGGGTAAACAAGCTTCTGATTTCACTGAATACACCGCAATAGGTTGCTGGGTTACTTCTAGGTGTTCTTCCTATTGGACTTTGGTTAATGTCAACTACTTTATCGATATGCTTTAGTCCTTTAATTTTAGAGTAAGTTAAAGGCACCTTCACTCCGTTGAATATATGTTCATTCAGTATAGGATATAGTGTTTCATTGATCAAGGTGGATTTTCCACTACCCGAAACTCCAGTCACGCCGATCATCAAGCCTAATGGAAATTTAATATCTATATTTTTCAAATTATTTCCTTGACATCCGTAAAGATAAATTGACTTGCCATTTCCTTTTCTTCTTACTTTTGGAATTTCTATGCGCAATTCAGCGGTCAAATATTGGGAGGTAAGTGTGTTTGTGCTCAGGGTTTCCTCTGGCGTACCTTGAGAAATGATTTCTCCACCGTTTTTTCCGGCATAAGGCCCCATATCGATCAGATGATCTGAACGCAACATCATGTCTTTATCGTGTTCCACAACCAGTACTGAGTTGCCCAGATCTCGTAAAGCAGTAAGTGAATGTATCAGTCTATCGTTGTCTCTTTGGTGCAAACCGATACTGGGTTCGTCCAAGATGTACAGCACCCCAACCAATTGAGATCCAATTTGAGTCGCTAAGCGAATTCGCTGTGCTTCCCCTCCAGAAAGGGATTTAGAAGAGCGATTGAGCTGTAAGTAGTCCAAGCCTACGTCTAATAAAAACTGTAGCCGAACTCGAATTTCTTTAATGATCTCAGTAGCAATTTTCTTTTCATTTGTATTTAAATGAGCTTCTAAATTGCATATCCACTCAAGCAAATCTTGAAGATCCATACTTACTAAATTTGCAATATTAGACTCATTAAGTTTAAAATACAAGGCTTCTTTGCGCAAACGCGACCCCTCACAGTCACTGCAATTATAACTGTCCATATATCCAGAGGCCCACCGCTTGATAGAGGCAGTAGCTGCTTCTTCATAGGAAGATTTTATATAGTGTTCAAACCCTTCAAAATCAATTTTATACGAGCGGGTAATTCCTAATGTGGTTGAGGGGATGTCAAACTTCTCCTGACTTCCCTTTAAGATTACCTCCATGGCCTTTTGAGGAATTTTGTTAATGGGATCTGATAGTGAAAAATTATAACAAGTGGCTATGGTCTCTAACTGCTTGTAAGTCCAACTGGTTTTCTTTGTTCCTAGAGGAGCAAGACCGCCTTGAGCGATGGAGAGGCTTTCATCTGGGATAATTTTTTTAAGATTGACCTTATGCTGAACCCCAAGACCTTTACAACTAGGACACATTCCTTTAGGGGAATTAAACGAAAAAGTGTTGGGCTCTGGAACAGGATAGGCAATACCCGAAGTCGGACACATCAGATTGCGACTAAAATAACGCGCTTTTTTATCCTCTAATTCCATTATCATCATCACATCCTGACCATAGTGTAGCGAAGTAATAAGGGAATCGTTGAGCCTTTTGAGAAATGCAGTATCTGTTTTTACTGTAAACCGATCAATGACCAACTCTATATCGTGTGTCTTATAGCGGTCAACTTTCATCCCTGGGTTCAAATCGACAACATGACCATCCACTCGAACTTTGGAAAAACCCTGTTTGGAAAGTGAATCAAATAATTCTCTATAATGACCTTTTCTCGACTTTATAATGGGTGCCAACAAGATGACTTTTTTGTCAATATATTCATCGAGTATAAGCTTTTGAATTTGCTCCTCGGTATAACTGACCATTTTCTGGTTAGACACATAGCTGTATGCTGTTCCTACACGAGCAAAGAGCAAACGGATGTAATCGTACAATTCCGTTATGGTTCCTACAGTAGAACGAGGGCTTTTTGAAGTTGTTTTTTGTTCTATCGCAATAACTGGTGAGAGACCGTCAATTTTATCCACATCAGGACGCTCCATATTCCCTAAAAACTGTCTGACATAAGCAGAAAAGGTTTCCATATATCGGCGCTGACCCTCTGCATATAAGGTATCAAAGGCTAGTGAAGATTTTCCACTGCCGGAGAGACCGGTGATTACAACCAGTTTATTTCTAGGAATATCCAAGTTGATATTCTTTAAATTGTGGACTCTCGCCCCTTCAATATGAATGGTGTTAGTAGTTTTCTTCATAGCTAATGAGCTGCAAAAATAAGATAATCTTGCAGTCTTTTAAATCAAAAGGATTAATAAAGATAAACCGCTTTGTCATCTCCCCGTGGATCGGCTCCTGTCGTAATTTTATTTTCTTCAGATAAATGAATGGCATCGACTCGACCGATGA
>JAYPMN010000258.1:0-2372 GCA_038129925.1 Flavobacteriaceae bacterium | reverse complement strand
CATTTATTAAAATCCATTTAAACATTGATAAATTTAGAGAAAATAGCTCCCTATATACCTGGATGTATCGAATTGCTACAAATGAGTCTTTGAACTTTATCAACAGCAGAGCAGCTAAAATGGGACTACAAAACACTGAGTGGATTGAGGCAAAAGCTGAAGGACTGATGGCAGATTCTTATTTTGACGGTGATCAAGCAGCACTAAAACTTCAAAAAATGGTAGCTCTATTGCCTGAAAAACAACGTATAGTATTCAATATGAAGTATTTTGATAACATGACGTATGAAGCTATTTCTGAAGTTCTGGATACAAGTGAAGGTGCGCTAAAAGCATCTTACCACCATGCTGTAAATAAAATTAAAGCTGAATTGAATGACTGATTTCAAACAACATAACCCATTTAAAGTTCCGAAAGGCTATTTTGAAAAGCTGGAAAAAGAACTCTGCAATTCAGAAGACTCTATCTCAAAACTTAATCCTTTCAGTACTCCTGAATATTATTTCGAAGATTTAGAGAAAACATTAGTGGAAGAAGTAGCAGGAATATCAACTACTTCAAAAAGAAGTCCTAATAATTTGATCTATAGTTTTATGGCTACTGCTGCTGCCATATTGATCCTCATTAGTCTATTTGAGCAACCCGCTACAGTTGAGATTGAAAAAGAACAAGCCTTGAATGATTTTATTGAAAGCTATTATTTGGAAGACTTCGATAGCTATGAAATGCTTTCAATGATGGAAGATAATGAAATTGAAAGCCCATTTGATCAAATCACTAAACCCTAGGAGATGAAAAAACTTAATGGAATTTTTGTAATACTTTCAATACTATTAGTCTCAAATCCTACTTATGCTCAAAAAAACAGTCGGTTTGAACGATTTAAAGAGATGAAATTGAATTTCATTCTTGAGAATACAGAACTCAACAATACAGAAATAGAATCATTTAAAATAATTTTTGAAGAATCTGAAAATAAATATCACAACAAAGTGTGGGTACTCAAACGAAAATTGAGAAAAGATATAAGAGAGGCTTATGATACAATTTCTTCTGAGAGCGCATCAAAATACATTAATGATTATTACCAATTCGAACAACTCGGTATGACCATTAAACACAATCGAAATCAAAAGCTTTTAAAATTAATTCGCCCTAAGGTGGTCCTAAGGATTCTTCAGCAAGAAAAAGAATTTGACGAAGTAATGTTCAAGCGAATGAGGAATCGTTCAAAAGAGAAACAAAAGGAATAGGACAAAGAATAATACAATAACTTTATCCCCGTGAAAATACATAGAAATGTTGCTTTGGGGATTGTTGAAGGACTTCAACAAATTCTTGTAAAAAATGAAGCTTTACGCCCCTGTCTCAATCGGCTTTTAAAACAAAATAGAAAATGGGGTTCAAGAGATCGCCGCCAATTGGGAGAAGCTGTTTTGGATTGCATACGGTGGAAACGCACCTATGAGTATCTGGGTAATCTCAACACCCAGTCAGATAACTATTATTGGGAGCTCTTAGGAATTTGGATTTTGACCAAAAAAATAACCTTCCCCGATTGGGAAGAAATAGCCACATTAAAGCATTTAAAAATTGAGTTTCCATTTAATAAAAAATCCACAGACCGCAAAACTAGAGAGTCACTACCTGACTGGTTAGATGAGTTGGGTATAAGAAGTTTTGATGAGGACACATGGAATCGAGAAAGTAAATCGCTAAATCAAACGGCACCCCTCGTTTTACGAGCCAATACGCTTAAAAATGATCCTCTAAGTCTATTAAAACGTTTGAAAAAGGATTTTAATATTGAAGCGACTCAATCCTCAACTATACCAGAAGCTTTAATCCTAGAAAAACACCAAAATCTCAGTCAAAATCCAATCTACCTCAAAGGAGGGTTTGAAATTCAAGATGCTAACTCACAACAAGTTGCGCACTGGGCCAATCCACAACCTGGAAACCTAGTAGTAGATGCCTGTGCAGGCAGTGGTGGGAAAAGCCTCCATTTGGCTGCAATCATGAAAAATAAAGGCAAAATTATTGCCTTTGATCCTCATCAAAATAAGTTAGATGAACTTCAGAAAAGAGCACTAAGAAATGGAGTCTCTAATATTCAAACCTCCACTACTGATGATACTCAACTTTATACAAAACTTATGGGAACTGCCGATATTGTTCTGATCGACGCTCCATGCAGTGGATTAGGAGTGTTGAAAAGAAACCCTGCAGCAAAATGGCAAATGAATCCAGAACGAATTGAAGCACTAGAACAACTCCAACAGCAAATCTTAGAAAAGAATGCTGTGCTTGTCAAAAATGGGGGTGCTTTACTTTATGCTACTTGCTCAATTTTTCCCAATGAAAATCAGGA
>JAYPMN010000257.1:0-2372 GCA_038129925.1 Flavobacteriaceae bacterium | reverse complement strand
GCTCAGTTCTACAGTGATTGGATCATGGAAGATCAAAGAGACGGAACCTTAATTTCTGCTCCCTCTACCTCCCCTGAAAATCGCTATTTGGATGTCAACGGAAATCCTGTTGCTAGTTGTTTGGGAAGCGCAATGGATCAACAGGTAGTTACAGAAGTTTTTACTAACTACCTTAAAGCAGTAAAGATTTTAGATCATAGAAGCGACTTGGTAGAAACGATAAAACAACAAATTCAACAATTGCGTCCCGGTTTCCAGTTAGGTTCTGACGGACGAATCTTAGAGTGGGATCGTGAGTATACAGAATATGAGCCTGGGCACCGTCATATGTCCCATCTTTACGGATTTCATCCAGGAGATCAGGTCAGTCTTTCGAAAACGCCCAAGTTATTCGATGCGGTTCGTAAAACTCTGAATTATCGACTAAAAAATGGTGGCGCTGGAACAGGCTGGAGTCGTGCATGGCTCATCAATTGTGCGGCTCGATTGATGGATGGAGCTATGGCGCAAGAACACATTCAGCTTCTTTTTGAAAAATCAATCTTCACAAACCTATTCGATGCCCACCCCCCTTTTCAAATCGATGGAAATTTTGGTTACACTGCGGGAATTACAGAAATTTTAGTCCAATCTCACGAAGATGGAATCATTCGCCTACTTCCAGCTTTACCTCCTAATTGGGAGAACGGGCTCGTTAAAGGGCTTAAAGCTAGAGGCAACATCCAAGTTGATATTAAATGGGAGGCAAATGAGTTAAAACGCCTACAGATGCTATCAAAAAGGGATACTCAAAGGGAAATTATTTACAAAGAAAAAAACATCAAAGTCAAATTACAGGCAGGCGTTCCCTATGAGCTATCGATCTAAACAACTATACATGAAGAATATCTTCCTTTTGATTTTGAACTTAATGCTTTGCTTACATTCAGCAGTCAACTATGGACAATTCAAAAAATTTGAAGGTAAAAAGCTGTTGATCTACACTAAAAACGGAAAGGGTTATGTACACAAAAATATTCCAACAAGTGTTGAAACCTTACAGAAAATTTGTGCATCCATGGGGGTTGTAACTGTGGTGAGTGAAGATCCAGCTCTATTCACTAGCCTAGAAATCAATAGTTTTGATGCTGTGATTTTCTCCAACACAAACAATGAAGCCTTCGATACTGAACAGCAAAGGGAGGCTTTTAAAATGTATTGTCAAAGCGGAAAAGGTTTTGGAGGGATTCATTCTGCCATAGGTTCAGAGCGAAACTGGCCTTGGTTTTGGAAACTTATCGGGGGTTCTTTTTTAAGACACCCTCCTTTTCAAACCTTTACTGTAAAAGTAAACCGATCGAATAATCCCTCTACCCAGCATCTTGATTCCACTTTTGACCTAGATGACGAATGCTACTTTATTAAAAATAGTAATCCAAGCTTTAAAACTTTAATTGAAGCAGACCTATCCACCGTTTCTGAGAATGACAATGGGAAAAAAGTTTACCGACCAAAGCGTGCTCCCTTAAGTTGGTTCAACACTTTAGATGGTGGAAAACAATGGTATACCGCCCTAGGGCACAGTAAAGATATGTATGCCCTCCCTTGGTTTCAAAAACACTTACAAGGAGGGATTGAATACCTTTTAGAATAGCAAGCTTCTATAGCTGAGAATACGACAATGGCTTTAAAAAGGTCCGTTTAATATCAGATACAGAATGGGCATATTCTTCTAAAGCAGAGACTCGTTTCCATTCGGGGTGTATACTAAATTTATTCCAATTTTCATTACGCTCTTCCATAGAGCTGAAGGACAGCATATAAGTCAATGCGGGCATTAAAGGACCAGATACCTGTTCACCAAAGAATACAGCATGTAAACCTGTGTCTTCGAAAATACTAAACTCCTCTTTATTAAACATTTTAACTTTTCTACGAACCGCATCTTCACTGTACCCTTCGTAAGTTCTCAATTCAAATAATTGTGTTCCAGCTTCAGGCTTGATCAGCTGAGGAAGTCCATCAAAGGCGATATAAAAAGAACTTGAAAACCGTGTGTAAACCCTTTTGTCATGTGGCACAGCATCATAAACCTTACGCTTATTTAAATAGTCACTATCAGTAGCTAAGGCAGAAAGGGTTTCTGCATAAGCTGATATATCCTTATAAGGAATCAGCAAAAATATTTGCTTTGGAGTAAGTTCCCCAAGGGCTTCAAAAACGCCAACGTTTTGAACTCCACTTCGGTTTAATGCAGGCAAAAGAGCTTCTTTAAAATAGTCGTGCAATGCCTTTTCAGAGCCATTAAAAGGGATAGAATAGTGTCTTAACTCGTAATATTCTTTTTGACCGAATAAGGAAATAGAAAGCATTAAAGTGAAGAACCAAAGATA
>JAYPMN010000256.1:1490-2402 GCA_038129925.1 Flavobacteriaceae bacterium | reverse complement strand
GAATGCGGGTGGTAAAAGCATTACCTTAAAAACTGTAGGCTTATTGCAATTGATGTTACAAACGGGGATATTAATTCCCGTACACGAAAGGTCTAAGGCAGCCCTCTTTGAGCAAATACTCACTGATATTGGGGACAATCAATCCATAGAAAACCATTTGAGCACCTATTCTTATCGACTCAAAAACATGAAGTATTTTTTGAGAAAGTGCAATGCCAATACCCTTTTTCTTATTGATGAATTCGGGACAGGCTCTGATCCAGAACTGGGAGGTGCGTTGGCAGAAGTGATGTTGGAAGATTTTTACGAGCGTGAGGCTTTTGGATTGATCACGACCCATTATTCCAATTTAAAGGCTTTGGCAAATGAATTACCCGCTATGGTCAATGCCAATATGCAGTTCGACAACAAAACACTAGAGCCCGTTTTTAAGTTGGTTATGGGTGAAGCAGGAAGTTCATTCACCTTTGAAGTTGCACAAAAAAACGGCTTGCCCTTTAATCTGATCAATCGGGCTAAAAAGAAAATAGAACGGGGAAAAGTGCGTTTCGACGCGACCATTGCCAAGCTTCAAAAAGAGCGTTCAGCTATGATGAAGACTGGAAAATCACTAAAAGAAAAGGAAGATAAGGTCAAGAGTGAATCCGATAAGATGCAAACCATGAATGCCAAACTCAAGGCAAAATTGACCAGTTATCAAGAGCTTTTTGATCATAATCAGCGGATGATTGTCTTGGGAAACAAGGTCAATGAGCTTGCTGAACGCTATTTTACCAACAATAAAAAGCGCCCTTTGATTGCAGAATTGCTTCGTATCATTGAAACAGAAAACGCCAAGCGCAAGCGTAAAACGGCAGCGGTGGCAAAAAAAGACCGAGAGCAAAAGAAAAAACTGGACGAACAGGTTAAAAA
>JAYPMN010000256.1:0-1480 GCA_038129925.1 Flavobacteriaceae bacterium | reverse complement strand
GGTTAAAAAAGTTCAGGTCAAACTGCGTAAGCAAAAGAAAAAACAGAAAAAGCAAGTTAAAGTGGTGGAACAACCCAAACCTACACTTGCCGTCGGGGATCAGGTTCGACTCTTTGACGGTCGTTCTGTAGGGAGTATAGATACTATTGAAAAGCAAAAAGCCATCGTGAATTACGGTGCTTTTACAACCCAAGTAAGTCTTGAACTGCTTGAACTGGTCAAGTCAGCTAAAAAAGTAAAATGAAACCGCTTATAGTTTTTTACGATGGATATTGTGTTTTTTGCAATTTTTGGGTTAGTAAATTATGTCGCTGGGATACGAAAGATCGATTGCGTTTTGTTTCTCTGGAAAGTCGGAAAGCTAAAGAAATGGTCTCAGCAACTGGTTTTGACCTTTCAAAATTTGATTCAGTGCTCATCTGGGACCAACAGCATTATCCTATAGCAGAATCAGCGGTGGTTTTTGAGGTGGTACGTGCCTTAGGAGGGTTTTGGAGGTTGCTTTTGATCTTTAAGCTGCTGCCTTCCCCCTTTTTAAATTGGGTTTACCGAGCTGTTGCAAAAAGACGTTACCGTTGGTTTGGAAAGTTGGATCAATGTCAATTTCCAGAAACTAAATTTGAACAAAAATTTTTGTAGTTTTTGGTGTTATCAATCTTTTAAATACACCCCCAAATGAAAGAATTCAAAAAGTTAATTAGCCGCAGAAATGAATTTGATATGGCTGTCGGTTTGATTTTGGCAACCTATTTTGTCGCTATTATTAAGTCTTTGGTAAATGACGTGACCATACCTCCTGTAGGGATACTACTCGGTGGAGTTGATTTTGCCGATTTTAAATTTGTTATCAAAAAAGCTCAAGGAGAAGTTGCTGAAGTTGCGATCAATTACAGGATTTTTATCAATACCATAGTCACCTTTTTCATTATGAGCTTTGCGATATTTATTGTGGTCAAAATACAACAAAGCCAAGGAAAGTCTCGCAAAAAAAGAAAAGGCTGCCGCCGCTCCAACCCCAACTTCCAAAGAGCAGGTGTTTCTAACTGAAATCCGAGATTAGCTTAAGAAGTAAGCTACTTTAATTTACCGATTGATTTCCCTACTATCATTGATACTGCTGCATCACCAGTCACATTGACTATCGTGCGACACATATCCAAAGGTCGATCTATGGCAAAAATTAATGCCAATCCAGCTTCAGGGATTCCTGCCTGTGCCAGTACAATGACTAACATCACTATTCCTGCACTGGGAACAGCGGCTGTTCCAATTGAAGCTAAGGTGGCCGTAAATACAATTCCCAATTGGGCACTTAAGCTTAGGTCAAGACCAAAAGCTTGAGCGATAAATACTGCTGCTACCCCCTGGTAAACCGAAGTTCCGTCCATATTGATGGTAGCTCCTATGGGCAGCACAAAACTAGCAACCTCCTCGTCAACCCCAAGGTTTTCTTCGACACATTCCATGGTTACAGGTAAAG
>JAYPMN010000255.1:0-2421 GCA_038129925.1 Flavobacteriaceae bacterium | reverse complement strand
TCAAAAAAATGAATTAATCCTATTAGTTGCTTTTGCATTTATAGTTGGAATTTTTCTTTATTTCACAGTTGAAGGGTAAAGACTTAACTACTAATGATCGATATTCAGTTGGCCACCGAAGTCTTTAGTTTTTTCGCTCCTGCACGTTACGAAATTGCCCTGAAACTTTCAAATTTAGCTGTTCGTACAACGGCATGAGAAAATGCAGCGTGGATTGCGGAGTTCAATACCATCATGAATACGTTAGCCTCTAGAGCCACTTCCCATAATTCAGCAAAGGAGAAAATAATGTGGATGTCCATGGAAGCAAGAAAACACCTTCCTGAGACCTCTTACCCAGCTAAAACATATGATTTATTCTTTCACAGTACCAAAAGGATCAAGCTGGGAAGAAGCATGAGACGGTTTACAGGAAAAAAATTCAAATCCGACGGGAGGACGGTTATAAATGGGCCACTCTTGATCAAAGTTGTAATGGCTGTTTTGCTGCAGGGATCAATTTTGGTGAAGTATTGTTAGCTTACTTTATGAAGACTGGGATCTTAAAAAAACAATCAAAATTGGAGCTCTTGCTGGATGGGACTCTGACAATTCTTCAGCTACTTGGGGAGGTTTACTTGGTTTTATAATTGTAAAGGAGTAAGTTGAAAAAATGGACGGAAGTATCCATACTAAAAAAAATCTTTGGATAATCCCGAAACTGAACTAAAAAGTATTTTTCTAGCTTATGATTAAGAATAAATTACTCTTTTAGCCGTTATTATTGATACAAAATATAACGATCATTAATTAATTTAAATTTCTATGAAGAGGCTTGTCTCAATACTTTTAATTTTCAGTGCATTTACAATACTTCATGCTCAAGGCTTTGAATACGGTCTTAAAGCAGGGTTAAATTTTAACTCTTCTGCTGAATTGGATAACATTTCTTTAGACCTCCCAAGTGTCGATGAGGCTAAAAATGCTGTAAACGGATTTAATATAGGGTTTTACGCACAACTACAATTGGCCATGTTATACGTTCGTCCAGAGATTCATTTTTCAAAATTTGAAACTTCTTTCGATGAATTAACAATTGGGAAATCAAGACTAGAGGCTCCTGTTTCAGTGGGCTTTAAATTATTACCAATTTTGAGTGCATTTGTAGGTCCTACATATCGCTATGCACTGAGTAAGGAAAATGATAATTATTCAATTGAATCTTTGACTGGAGACTCTACTTTAGGGGTACATCTAGGCGCTAGAATTCATCTTGGTAAACTAGGGGTGGATGCAAGAATTGAAAGGGGAATATCGGAGAATGAGGCACAATTATTATCGAAAAATAATATCAACGCAGGAACTATTGACAACCGAGCAACAGTTGTAAGCCTTGGTGTTTCTTATGCATTTTAAATTATTTTACCTGATAGATGATTTCAGAAACTTCAGAGACACGAAAATAGCCTAAGGGACTATTTTCAGGCTTACTAAGGTTGACCATATTACCGTTTAAATTTGCAGGATTGGTTTGAAACGGACCTCCTTGTTGAGTGTTTTGTAATATTAAAAGAAACCAAAATTGATAGGCAGTTTTTGATAGCCCATATTGGCGTATTCTGACAAAGTCTCCTTTTTTTAAATCACTGTCAAGCAAAACACCGTAGTATTCAGAGCCGTTAGAGAAATCATCTCTAAACACGTTGTATTGAGGCTCATCTAGGTGGTCACTTTTAAATTCAAAAAAACTGTAATTATCTTCATTGGCAGGATCAATACTGTAGGCTTCAAGCTGAGTAGCTAAGTTCCCAAAGAGTGGTATACTATCTTGCTCGATCTTATAAATAGAGGTTACAGAATTTAAGACTTCGCTTCCGCTGTAAGTTTGATTTTCAAAATCAATCTGTAAGGTCAATTCAGTACCTAGTAAATAAGGAATGGTATCAAGGGGATAATAATTACCAGTATTTCCCTCCTCTTGAAACTGATAAATATTTTCTTGAGAGTCTACAACACGAACTTGAGCTCCGTTTGCAGGAATTCTTAAGTTTTCAAAGTACGGAGTGGTCTTTGACAACATAATGAGTTGCTCTGTTTGATTATTTTCTTTAATCCAATTCAATTGTCCTTCAATCACTAAACGCTCGTCAGAATAATTTAAATTGATATATACAACCTCTTCACACGAGGTCAAAGTCAATAAGAGTAAACAGATATAAAAATAAATCTTCTTCATCTTAAAATTTAAAATTATAAGTTATCGATGGAATGAAGCCAAATATTGACAATCGGATCGCTTCGTTTTGCCCTGTTTCAATATTTTGCTGAAAACGAATGTTTGCGGCATTTTGTCTGTTGTAGGCATTAAATATACTAAACACCCATTGGCCAGTATAAGGTCTCACTTTCTGGTCGGGTGTGTAAATGGCCGCTAAGTCAAGC
>JAYPMN010000254.1:0-2445 GCA_038129925.1 Flavobacteriaceae bacterium | reverse complement strand
GCAGAATTGAGTGCTAAGTACCCCATCATCTCAATCGAAGACGGAATGGATGAAAATGATTGGGAAGGCTGGAAATTACTCACTGAGAAAGCAGGAGATCGTGTTCAACTAGTTGGTGACGACCTTTTCGTGACCAATGTTGAGCGTTTAAGTAGAGGGATAGATGAAGGTATAGCAAATTCCATTTTGATTAAAGTAAATCAAATCGGTACTTTATCCGAGACTATTGCCGCTGTTGAAATGGCTCATCGAGCAGGCTATACTTCCGTGATGTCACACCGTTCTGGTGAGACAGAGGACAATACAATAGCTGATTTAGCAGTTGCCCTTAATACAGGACAGATAAAGACGGGTTCTGCTTCGAGAAGTGACCGTATGGCAAAATACAATCAGTTGTTGCGTATTGAAGAAGCATTGGAACGTCAAGCTTATTTTCCTGGGAAAAAAGCATTTAAGTAAAATAAGATAGCTCAAAGTATCGCCCCACTACTTTATTGAGTACAATTAGAATAGTTGAATAAATAAAGATGATTTAAAATGAGTGATTCTGTAAAACTTACCTATCAGGATAAAACCTTTGAGTTTCCAGTAGTTGAAGGTTCTGAGAATGAAAAAGGTATTGACATTAAAAGCTTAAGAGCACAAACAGGTTTAATTACTTATGACCCTGGATATAAAAATACAGGCTCCTGTAAAAGTGGAGTTACTTATTTAAACGGTGAAGAAGGAATCCTAAGATATCGAGGGTACTCCATAGAAGATTTATGCGAAAAATCAAGCTTTATAGAGGTAGCCTTTTTGCTAATCTTTGGAGAATTACCCACTAAAAGTGAGCTGGATTTATTGAATAAAGAAATTCGAGAAGATTCATTAGTTGATGAAGATTTGAAGTTAATCTTAAAGAGTTTTCCAAAGGCAGCTCATCCAATGGGAGTCCTTTCTTCTCTGACTTCAGGCCTGATTGCATTTAATCCGAGTTCAGTTGATATAGAATCCGAAGCAGATATGCGTGAGGCCATTATTATGTTGATGGCTAAATTTCCAATACTTGCCTCTTGGACGCATCGTAAGGTAAAAGGTTTGCCTTTGAATTATGCCAATACTTCACTGTCTTATGTGGAAAATGTAGCTCACATGATGTTTAAATTACCACATCAAGATTTTGAGCCCAGTCCAGTATTGGTCAATGCACTAAACAAATTATTGATTTTACACGCAGATCACGAGCAGAACTGTTCAACCTCTACAGTTCGTATTGTAGGCTCGTCACACGCAGGACTTTTCGCTTCAGTATCTGCTGGTATTTCAGCGCTTTGGGGACCACTTCACGGAGGTGCCAACCAAGCAGTGATAGAAATGCTTGAAGCCATACAAGCTGACGGTGGAGACACCAAAAAATACATGGAAAAAGCCAAAGACAAAAATGATCCTTTCCGTTTGATGGGATTTGGTCATCGTGTTTATAAAAATTTTGATCCTAGAGCTCGAATAATCAAAAAAGCTGCTGATGAGGTCCTTCAAGAATTAGGAATTAATGACCCTGTGCTTGAGATTGCTAAAGGACTTGAACAGGAAGCTTTAAGGGATCCTTACTTTATCGAACGAAAACTATATCCTAACGTTGATTTCTATTCTGGAATTATTTACCGCGCTTTGGGTATTCCAACGGAGATGTTCACTGTAATGTTTGCTCTTGGACGACTACCAGGATGGATTGGTCAGTGGTTGGAGATGAGAAAAAACAATGAACCTATTGGGCGTCCACGTCAAATTTATACGGGGAAGACTGAACGATCATTTTAATCTGCTAAAGGTCTTCAAAGGAGGTTGGAGTATTTAATATTTTTTCATCAGCTACTTTTTTAAAGAATTGATGAATACTTTTATCATCTGCCAAAACTTTAATAAAATACTGATCCATGTAAATGGAATATTCCTCTGCTTTGCCCTTATACACCTTAAGCTTGAAATAGGGGATTACCAATCCAAAAGTTTCTAAAAGACTCCTAAAACGGACAATTATCCCTTGAGGACGCAATTCAATATTACATTGATTAATGTTATGATCTAGGATCATCAGATTGTGAATGTCAATCGAACAACTATTCATGAAGAGTTTTGGAGAGCCAATTCCACCAAGTTTCCATCGTTTTTGCAAAGAAAAAGGCTTTCCAACAGCATCTTCAATCTTCCGTCTGACTTCAGGATCGTTATAAGATATATTTACTAGCATGAGTTGCTAAGATACGGCTTCTAGACTAAGCTTATTTTTTTAGATGGAGTTTTTGAAAGAAAATTTGACAATAAAATAGGGATAAATATACGGGAGAATTCGACCTGAAAGCCATTGATTTGGACACTCAAATTGGTTTACAATAATTATCTTTGATGAAACTCATTTATGCAATCACTAACGCAACAGATTTCAGAGGCTTTAAAGCCTTA
>JAYPMN010000253.1:0-2445 GCA_038129925.1 Flavobacteriaceae bacterium | reverse complement strand
GCAGGGATCAACTTAGTGTTCCAATCAGTAATGCTGTGTTTAAAATATGAATCTAAATCACTAATCAATTTTGTGGAATTATTTGATTGAGGAATGGAAGGCGGTTTTGAAAACTGTAAAGAAGTTAAGCCAAATTCAGTTTCTTCAAATTTTATCCAACCAATTGGGCTATAATAGAAATGGTTTTTTGTCATTAGTGTAGAGCAGCTGGTTTAACTTTGATTTTACTCAATTTAGAAATCTTTTAAATATGTCTTTTCAAATTTCAAAAAAACTTATATTCAAGAATTATATAAAAATTCAAAACCGCTTATGAAGAATTTTAAATGGGAAGGTGTGATGCCAGCAATTACAACCCAATTCAATGAAAGTCATCAACTCGATCTCAACGCTTTTCAAATCAATTTAGACGCACAGATTCAAGCTGGAGTCCATGGAATTATTTTGGGAGGAACATTGGGAGAAGCGAGCACTATTTCAGCTGAGGAGCGAAGCCTTTTATTGCAAACAACAATAAAAAGAGTGGAAGGTAAAATTCCAGTAATTATGAACATAGCGGAACAAGCAACCGCTGATGGTATTCAGCTTGCAAAACAAGCGGAAGCTGAAGGAGCTAGTGGCTTGATGTTACTACCACCCATGCGATACAAAGCCACAGATGCAGAAACTCTTTTGTATTTTACTTCTATAGGAGAAAGCACCTCCTTACCAATTATGATTTACAACAATCCTGTAGATTATAAAATTGAAGTGACTTTGGACATGTTCGAACAACTTTCCAAATACGAAAATATTAATGCAGTGAAAGAATCAACTCGTGATACGACTAATGTTACCAGAATGATCAATCGGTTTGGGGATCGATTTAAAATTCTTTGTGGGGTTGATACCATAGCTATGGAGTGTTTGATGATGGGAGCAACCGGTTGGGTTGCCGGTTTAGTTGACGCATTCCCTGAAGAAACGGTTGCGATTTACACCTACTGTAAGGTGGGTGAATGGGAAAAAGCAAGAAAAGTTTTTAGGTGGTTTTTACCGCTTTTAGAATTGGACATTTCTCCTCAATTAGTTCAAAACATTAAATTATGTGAGGTGGCAACAGGCCTTGGAACGGGTCATGTACGACCCCCTAGAATACCTCTGAGTGGTCAGGTGAAAAAAGAGGTGCAAGACATTATTGAATCTGCTCTTCTAACAAGACCACAAAGCCTTGATTACAAAAAATACATATGATAAACGGTAAGAATTTAGTTGCTGGAAATTGGGAATCAAAATCAGATTCAATAAAATTTCAAACAATTAATCCCAAAACTCAAGAAGCTTTAGCAATTGATTTTCAACAGGCAACTTCTGATCAAATTTCAAGAGCACTAGAGGCTGCTTCTGAGAGTTTTGAATTGGCAGCAGCACTTAGTTTAACTGATCGCATTCGTTTTTTAGAATGTATTCAAAAAGAAATGCAACTGATTCAATACGAAATAATTGCTACTTATCAAATGGAAACTGCTTTAGCTGAAGGCAGAGCAAATGGAGAGTTTCAACGGACGATAGATCAAATTCAGCGGTTTATCGAACTTTTACAAAAAGGTGATTTTGTCAAAGCAAGTCTCCAAACTGGAGGTCCTGATTTAAGAAAAATGTTTTATCCCATAGGGCCTGTTGTAGTATTTGGAGCCAGTAATTTTCCATTAGCTTTTTCAACAGCAGGAGGGGACACAATTTCTGCTTTTGCGGCAGCTTGCCCTGTGGTGGTTAAGGCACATCCTTATCATGCCGGGACCAGCGAATTGGTTGCTCAAGCCATTGCTAAGGCCGTTAAAAAATGCGAATTACCCAAAGGAATTTTTTCTCATCTTGGAGGCCAATCACATGATATAGGTAGTGAACTCGTTTCTAACCCACTGGTGAAAGGAGTTGGGTTTACTGGAAGTTATTCTGGTGGAAAAGCACTTTATGATTTGGCTCTGCAAAGAGAGGAACCCATTCCAGTTTTTGCAGAAATGGGGAGTATCAACCCAATCTTTATCTTGGAAGCCAAGCTCAAATCGGACAGTAGTTTAGCCGAAGTAATTGCTCAATCGGTTACTTTAGGAACAGGGCAGTTTTGTACCAATCCAGGATTGATAGTTGTTTGTGATCCCTCAGGTCAATTTGATTTAGCAAAAAAAATCAGTGATCGTATGGAAGACTTACAATTGCCACCCATGGTTCACAGCAATATTCAAATCCAATATGACCAACAATTGAGCAGTTTAGAGGGTAGTAATAAACTCAACACATTTTTTAAATCAAAGACTTGTTCTGCAGCAATAGGAAGTGTTAACGCAGCTCAATTTTTGAGTGATCACAGTTTGATGCAAGAAGTTTTTGGACCATTTACACTAGTAGTAGAATGTAAAAATGAGGAAGAGCTTATAGCGGTTGGGGCATCGATAGAAGGACAAT
>JAYPMN010000252.1:0-2502 GCA_038129925.1 Flavobacteriaceae bacterium | reverse complement strand
ACCCCAGCTTGAGTGCTTACTTTGACCGTTTCAGTCTTTTGTGCCTCGTGGAAACGTTCGATATTCTCTTTGGCACGTTGTATGGCTTTCTTTAATGCATGAGGAACCGCTGATTCAGCTTTTATTAATTCTTCTTCACTTACCTTAAAATCTTGGAGTTGAATACCGTCAAATTCAGCGGTATACTTTATGAGCGCTTGATCTCCATCTGTTTTAACGGCATCAAAAACCGTTGAAACCAAGGGTTCTAAAGAATCATAACTGGCTGTTGGCCGTTCAGTCAAAGAATCCCATTCTGATCGGGATGGATTTAAATAATGTTGCATCATAAGACCATTTTTTCGATAGGACATACCAGTATATCTTCTGCTCCGGCTGCTTTTAATTGATCAATTACCTCCCAAAAGTCTCCAGCATTAATAACCGAATGCAAAGAACTCCAGCCTTCTTGTGCCAAAGGCAAAACTGTTGGGCTTTTTAAAACAGGTAAAATAGAACTGATCACTTCAATTTTATCATTGGGAGCGTTGAGTAAAATGTATTTTGATAGTTTAGCACGTAAAACAGATTGAATTCGGAATCGAAGCTTGTCTATAGTTGCCGTAGTAGCATCTGAAACAGAGGGCGCTTGAACCAAGACCGCCTCAGAACGTGAAATTTCAACAACTTCTTTTAAATTATTTTTAAAAAGGGTACTTCCACTGGAAACAATATCACAAATGGCGTCCGCTAATCCAATATTGGGTGCGATTTCAACTGATCCATTAATGATATGAAGATCTGCCTTGATTTGGTTTGCTTCTAAAAAGCGGTTTACTGTATTTGGGTAAGAGGTCGCGATTCGCTTGCCCTCCAGATCTTGTACTCCCTGAAAAGTAACATTTTTAGGGACTGCGATAGAAACCCTACATTTAGAAAATCCCAGTTGTTCGACAACCTTGAGGTCTTCTCCTTTTTCTACGAGTAAATTCTCTCCTAAAATGGCTAAATCTACAACCCCATCTCTCATGTATTGAGGGATGTCGCCATTGCGAAGGTAGAATACCTCCATAGGGAAGTTCCTAGCAGCAGCTTTAAGCTGGTCTTTGCCATTGTCGATAGAAATCCCACAACTTTTGAGTAAGTTCAATGAAACTTCATTGAGTCGCCCTGATTTTTGAATTGCAATACGTACCATATTTCTTTAATAAAAAAACCCGTCTGATCACTCAAACGGGCTTGTAATAGATACATAGAAATCGTACTACATCTCGTTTGATCGAGTCGTACTATGATGTCTATGTAGTGTTATTGTTTTCATTTGTGTTGCAAATATATTCAAAAAATTTGAATAGCAATTATTTATTGATTTCCTAGGATAATAGGCAAACCATTTTTGCCACTTCCGATCACAATTACTTTGGAATTAGGAGATTCAGAGAGCTTAATTGTCGCTTCTATTCCTTTTTCTTGAAGAATTTTATCGGTTAATGATGCACTCAAAATTCGGTTTGCAGTAGCTTTACCCTCAGCGTCTATACGCTGACGTTCTGCCTCTTGCTTTGCTTTTTCAAGTCGAAACTCGTATTCCAAGGACTCTTGCTCTTGGCCCAATTTTCGCTCAATAGCTTCTTTAATCGCTAAAGGCAGGGTCACATCACGAACCAAAACCGCATTGACCTGAATGTGCTGTGAATCAACATTTTTTAGTGTTTCTTCAAAGATTTCATTTTGGATTGCGTCACGCTTGGTTGAGTATAACTGTTCAGGGGTATAGCGTCCAACCACAGAACGAGCTACTGCACGAATTTGAGGAATCAAAACGATATTGACATAGTTTTCTCCTTTAGTTTTGTGAAGCAAGCCGAGCTCTTCGTATTTTGGTTGATATAGTACTGAAACATCTAATGAAATTTCCAAACCATTCGAAGATAGTACTTGCATATTCCCTTCGAAAAACTCTTGTTGTTTTACGTTGTAAATATAGACCTTATTCCAGGGTGAAATAATGTGAAAACCCTCTCCTAAGGGTGGTTTGTCAGTAACTACACCTCCGCCAAAGGTTTTAAACAATACTCCTGCTTCTCCGTAGCCTATATTGATAGAAGACTTTGAAACAAAGATTAATACGACTACGATCAAAAGAATGACCGGTAATCCGATTTTAGGTAATTTTTGCATAATATTTTTTTTTAAAAATTAGGTTAACATTCCTCCATCCACGTGGAGTACTTGTCCAGTGACATAACTGGATAGATCAGAGGCCAAGAAAATACAAGCATTTGCAATATCTTCTGGCTGACCTCCTCTTTTTAATGGAATTCCATCTCTCCATCCTTGGACTATATCCTCAGATAGTTTGGCTGTCATTTCAGTTTCTATAAAACCAGGGGCGACTACATTGGAGCGAATATTTCTTGAGCCCAGCTCAAGAGCTACAGATTTTGAAAATCCAATTATCCCAGCTTTTGAAGCAGCATAGTTTGCTTGTCCAGCATTTCCTTTTACTCCAACTACAGAGCT
>JAYPMN010000251.1:0-2511 GCA_038129925.1 Flavobacteriaceae bacterium | reverse complement strand
TGTAACTAAAAACAAATCAAAACGAAATTAATCTTTAAGGAATAGGATCGTATCCAGATCCTCCCCAGGGGTGGCACTTTGAAATTCTTTTTATTGCAAACCAACCTCCTTTAAAAAGGCCGTATTTATTTAAAGCTTCTTTTGCATATTGAGAGCAGGTGGGTTCGTATCTGCAGCTGGGTGGAAGTAAAGGAGAAATCAATAACTGATACCCCTTGATTAAAAGCACTAAGGGGAAGATCAGTATTTTTTTCAAGAGAAAAAGTATTAGTTTATCTTAAAGGTAGATCCTTCGGCTGTATCGTTAATTTGAATTTGAATTTTTTGAAGACGGTCACGAATTAAATCAGAAGTTTCAAAGTCCTTATTTACTCTGGCTTTATCTCTCAGGTTAATCAGGAGTTCTAGCGTCTTTTCTAGCTGACTTATGTCTAAATCCTTTTCACTTCTTTCAGGGGTTTGCAATCCTAAAACCTCGTAAAAAAATAATTTAATAGTTTTTGATAAACCCGCTAAATCTTCAGCACTAATTTTGTGCAGACCATTGGACACTGCATTGATGTATTTGACGGCGTCAAACAGATTAGCAATTAAAACAGGACTGTTAAAATCGTCATTCATGGCTTTATAGCAGTTTTGAGTCCACGATTCCAATTCAAAGCCACTTGAGTTTTCACTAACCTCCAAGCTATCCAACTTTTGAAGTGCATCAACCAAACGGTGAAACCCTTTTTCAGAAGCCTCTAAAGCGATCTCGCTTAAGTCTACAATGCTTCTGTAATGAGCTTGCATCATAAAAAATCGAACAACCATAGGGGAGAAGGGCTTATTAAAAATGCTGTTTTCTCCGCTAAACATTTCATTTGGGAGTATATTGTTACCTGTAGATTTTGCCATTTTTTTCCCGTTTAGGGTGAGCATATTTGCATGAATCCAATAATTTACAGGCGATTTCTTGTATACTGATTCTGCTTGAGCGATTTCACATTCATGATGAGGGAATTTTAAATCCATACCGCCACCGTGGATGTCAAACTGTGTTCCAAGATATTTGGTACTCATTGCAGTACATTCGAGGTGCCATCCAGGAAAACCATCACTCCAAGGGGAGGGCCAGCGCATGATGTGTTGAGGCTCTGCTTTTTTCCACAAAGCAAAATCTTGAGGATTTTTTTTGTCAGATTGTCCATCAAGAGCCCGGGAATTATGTATTAATTCCTCGATGTTCCTGCCGCTTAATTTACCGTATGGAATGTCTTTGTTGAAGCGAAGTACATCAAAATAAACAGAGCCATTAACTTCATAGGCATAGCCTTCATCCATTATTTTTTTGATCAATTCAATCTGCTCTAGAATATGACCAGTAGCAGTAGGTTCTATACTGGGAGGTAAAGCATTGAATTGCTTCATAGTATCTCTAAAATCTACTGTATACCGCTGAACAACTTCCATAGGCTCTATAGATTCTAAGCGGGCTTTTTTTGCAATTCGATCTTCTCCTTCGTCAGAATCGTTTTCTAAATGACCTGCATCAGTAATATTGCGTACGTAACGTACTTTATAGCCTAGATGCTGGAGGTATCTAAAGATTAAATCAAAAGAAATAAAGGTCCTACAGTTACCTAAATGGACATTGCTGTATACAGTGGGACCACAAACATACATTCCTACATGATTGGGTAAAAGGGACTTAAAAGATTCTTTTTTTCCACTTAATGAATTGTAAACAGCTAACGCTTTCTCCATCAGAATTTGGTATCTAATTGGATATAATCTAAAAATTCACGCTTTTTGTCCTCAGACTTAAATGCACCACCGAACTCACTCGTCACTGTGCTGCTTGCTACATCGCTAATTCCTCTGGAATTTACACACAAATGCTTAGCATCGACAACACAAGCCACATCTTTAGTACCTAATGTAGATTGCAGCTCTTGGACAATTTGAAGGGTTAGTCGTTCTTGAACCTGAGGTCTTGTAGCATAATATTCCACTATACGATTCATCTTAGAGAGTCCTACTACAGTGCCATTTGAGATATAAGCTACATGGGCTTTCCCAACGATTGGTAATAAATGGTGTTCGCAAGTTGAGTAGAGGGTAATATTTTTTTCTACCAACATTTCACCATATTTGTAGGAGTTCTTAAAGGTGGAGGCCACTGGTTTTTTATCGGGATGAAGACCACCAAAGATTTCATTTACATACATTTTTGCAACGCGAAGTGGAGTTCCTTTTAAACTATCATCCGTCAAGTCCATTCCCAAAGTGTCTAAAATAGCTTCAAAGTGTTTTTGAATTAGGAGAATTTTCTCTGCGTCTGTTTTTTTGAAAGCATCTGCTTTTAAAGGTGTAATTGCAGAAGATGAGAAATGGTCATCCCCTGTCTGAGAGACACTTTCATTGAATAACTTTTCTAGTTTCATAGATTCTAAAGATGCCTACAAATATACTCAATTTCTACAAGGAAAAAAGAGTGAATAACCTATCAAAGTTTTATGTTGTAGCTCA
>JAYPMN010000250.1:0-2519 GCA_038129925.1 Flavobacteriaceae bacterium | reverse complement strand
AAGGCTATAAGACACTTTTAGGAGAACGCGGTGTTACCCTTTCTGGTGGACAAATACAAAGGGTTTCCATTGCTCGTGCATTAATTAAAGATTCTCAGATACTTTTACTGGACGATTGTCTTTCTGCTGTAGATACAGATACAGAAGAAGAAATTCTAAAACACCTAAAATCAATCACAAAAGACAAAACAACCTTGATTGTCAGTCATCGAATTTCGTCATTAAAACACGCAGACCAGATCGTTGTTTTTGAAAATGGCAAAATAGTTCAACAAGGCCAACATACTGATTTAATTGAGGTTGAGGGCTACTACAAAGAATTATATGAAATTCAGCAGGCCAACAGCTCTAAATAATTGGTAGTGTTTAATTTTTTTAATAAAATTACCAAATAATACAAGAATAGATTAGACAAAATGCGTGACTACGAAGAAGATAAATTAGAAGAGATTTACTCTAAAGTCCTAAGAGCTGGTAGAAGAACCTATTTCTTTGACGTTAGAGAAACAAAAGCGAGCGACTATTATTTGACCATCACCGAGAGTAAAAAATTCACAAATGATGACGGTTCCTATTACTACAAAAAGCACAAGATCTATCTTTATAAGGAAGATTTTGAAAACTTTACTTCTTGCCTCCAAGAATCCATCTCGTTTATTTTTGAAAATCGTGGTCATGAAGTAATCAGTGAACGTCACCAAAAAGATTACTCCCCAGACAATGTCAATTCTGAACAAGAGTAATCTACTTTTACACCCTCCACCAAAAAATAGTAGATTTAATTTTTTATGTTAGTTATATTTTGAACCTTGTAGGTCTCAAAAGACAATTACTTTATGAAAAATTTAATTTCTCTGATTGCAATTATTGCATGCAATTCAATCTTTGGTCAAGTTTCATTAGACTATTACCTAGGGGCAAACCATCTCTATGATCAAAGCATCCCAAAACCCAAAACGTCATTGGGCTATGAGGTGGGAACTTGGCATGTTTCTCATGATAAATTAGTCAATTACATGCAACGTCTAGCAGAGAGTTCAGATCGAATTAAGATAGAAAATAGAGGAAGTACATATGAAGGCCGTCCCATTTTACTTTTAACCATAACCAGTCCTGAGAATCACAGGCGAGTAGAAGAAATTAAACGCAATCATTTAGCACTCACTGAGTCAGGTGCTGATCAAATTTCTATTAAAGATCAACCGTTAATAGTTTATCAAGGATTTTCAATTCATGGAAATGAGCCAAGTGGAGCCAACTCAGGCTTACTCCTTGCTTACCATCTTGCTGCAAGCAATGCGCCGGAGACACTAAAAATGCTCGACGAATTGGTCATTTTATTTGATCCCAGTTTTAATCCAGATGGCCTACAGCGTTTTGCTTATTGGGCAAATACCAATAAAAATCAAAATCTTACGGCTGATCCAAATGATAGAGAATACAATGAAGTTTGGCCAAGAGGTCGGACGAATCACTATTGGTTTGACTTAAACCGTGACTGGCTCCCTACCCAGTTGCCAGAATCTCAAGCAAGAATTAAGACATTTACTGATTGGCTTCCAAACATCCTTACTGACCATCACGAAATGGGAACCAACTCCAGTTTCTTTTTCCAGCCTGGTATTCCTTCAAGAGTCAATCCTTTAACCCCTGATATGAATCAGAAACTGACAAAAAAGATAGGTGCGTTCCACATTGAAGCCTTCAATAAACTTGGTTCTCTTTATTATTCTGAAGAAGATTACGATGACTTTTACTACGGAAAAGGATCAACCTATCCCGATGTAAATGGAAGTATTGGTATCTTGTTTGAACAAGCCAGCTCAAGGGGCCATTTGCAAGAAAGCGACAATGGACTTCTCAGCTTTCCCTTTACAATTCGGAATCAGCTAACCGCAGGACTCTCTACTCTAAAAGCAGCGACATCATTACGTGTAGAACTCTTAAACTATTTTAAAAATTTCTATGCTAACATGAGAAACAAGGCCTCAAAAAGTAAACAAAAAGCAATTGTGTTCAGCAGTGGTAAAGACCCTGCTAAAAGTTATCATTTTGCTAAAATGCTTGAACGTCACAAAATTAAAGTTCATAAATTGAATGGAGATTTAAGTAGAAATGGTAAAAAATACACTTCAGAAAACAGCTATGTAATCCCCTTAGAACAAAAAAAGCATCAGTTGATCCAGGCAATGTTTACCAAACAATCCACTTTTAGAGACAGTCTCTTTTATGATATTTCTGCATGGACCTTTCCTTATGCCTTTAACCTCAACCACAGCATAGAAAGCAATGCTTCATTAATAGGAGCACCAATTGATAAAATTGTTCCTGCTCAGGGAAAAGTAACTTCCAAAGCATCTTATGCTTATTTATTTGAAGCTCACAATTACTACACACCAAAATTATTGAACCATTTGCATCAAAATAATGTTCGGGTGAAAGTTGGGCTAACACCTTTTACGCTAAACGGTAAGCGATATGACTATGGAACTTATATGATTCCAGTAAAAAATCAAGAG
>JAYPMN010000249.1:0-2526 GCA_038129925.1 Flavobacteriaceae bacterium | reverse complement strand
GTACTTTTGAATCAAAGGTATATTCAATGATTAAAATTGGAGTTTTTGGTGCGGGTCATTTGGGGAAAACTCATCTTAAATTAGCTGAGGCCTCTAAAGAATTGGATTTAATCGGGTTCTATGATCCCAATCCAGAGACCTTCAATAGTATAGATTCTTCAAAAAAATACAAGGCATTTAAAAGTTCAGAAGCACTGATTGAGGCTGTAGATATAGTTGACATCGTCACCCCTACAAGCTCCCACTTTGAGTTGGCAAGAAAAGCCATTATGGCTAAGAAACACGTATTTATAGAAAAACCATTGACTAATACGGTAAAAGAAGCCAAAAACTTAGTAGAATTAGCTGAAACAGAAGGAGTATTAGGTCAAGTCGGCCATGTCGAACGCTTTAATCCCGCATATCAGGCAGTATTACCTTCCTTAACAAATCCTAAGTTTATAGAGACCCATCGTCTTTCAGAATTCAATCCAAGGGGAACAGATGTTTCCGTTGTTTTGGATTTGATGATACACGATATTGACATTGTTCTCAGTGTTGTAGACTCACCTATCACAAATATTAATGCTTCCGGAGTAGCTGTCATTAGTGAAACTCCAGATATTAGTAATGCTAGAATTGAGTTTGAAAACGGTTGTGTTGCCAACTTTACTGCAAGTAGAATTTCGCTTAAGAAAATGCGAAAGTCACGATTTTTTCAAAAGAACGCCTATATCGCCTTGGATTTTTTAACCAAACAAGTGGAGGTCGTTAAAATTAAAGATGTCGTTCCAGATTCTAAAGAAGACCTTGCATTATTACTTACAAATGCTGAAGGGAAAAAGAAACAAATCTATTTTGAAAATCCAACTATAGAAAATACGAATCCCATCCTAGAGGAGTTGGAATACTTTGCACACTGTATTCAAGCGAATAAAACTCCTAGAGTTTCTTTAAGAGATGGAGCTAGAGCGCTGGAGGTTGCACATCAAATCATCGATAAAATAGGTTGATTTTTTAAAAAGGAATTTTACCTACACCTTCACGGATCACTTCAAAAGGCTCAGTAGTAAGATCTAAAACTGTAGAAGGGATATTGTTTCCGTAGCCATCGGAGAGCATTAAATCTATTTGAGATTCCCATTGCTGAAAGAGGTTTTCAGGGTCTGTGGTATAGTCTAAGATTTCATCGGGATCGTGAAGTGAACTGGTGATTAGCGGAGCACTCAACAGCTTCAGGAGTTCTTGGAGTAAAGGGTGATCGGATATCCTCACCCCTATGGTTTTTCTCTTTTGGAATGGCTTGTGTAGCTTATGAGCTGCATGCATAATTAAAGCGTAGGGTCCGGGGAGCAAACGTTTTATCAATTTAAAAGTTTGGGAATTCATCGGAGCCACATAATCAGAAAGAGATCTAATGTCCTCAAACAAAAAACTCAAGAGTGCTTGCTCTAGTTTTACCCCTTTAATAGCTGCAAAACGATCCAAAGCCCTGAGATTATTACTTAAACAACCCAAACCGTAAACCGTATCTGTGGGAAATATGATCACACCACCATTTTCAAGTACCTTAACCGTATTTAGCAGGACTTTAGGGTTGGGCGTATTAGTATAAATTGAAATAAAATCAGCCATCTAAGCGCTATTTGATTTTTAATTTCGCAAATCGTAAAAGAAGATTCTTTACCCCAAAGCCTTTAAATGCAATGACTGCTTTTTTATCATTCCCTGTTCCCTCTACAAGCTGCACAACTCCTGAGCCAAATCTGGCATGCTCTACTTCTATTCCCTCGGTCAATACCAGTTCCTCCTGGCTAGGTTGAGCGGGTACATCCAAATCAATTTTTCGCAGTTTTTTCAATTGGGAAGGAGTCGGACTTGTGATGGTCTTTTCTTTGGCTGCTGCAGAATTAAACTTTGTTTTAGACGTTTTTTCATCTCCAAAAATCGACGTATCCATAAGGGGTTTGAATTGATAGCTTTCTTTGGGCTCAATTCTGTCTAAATATTGAGGATCAATCTCTTCAATAAAACGACTAGGTTCCGCGTCGATCAACTTACCCCAACGATATCTAGACAGGGTATAAGAGAGAAATGCGCGTTCTTCAGCACGAGTCAAAGCCACGTAAAAAAGGCGTCTCTCCTCCTCGAGTTCCGCACGGGTGTTCATACTCATGGCGGAAGGAAAAAGATCTTCCTCCAAACCAACTATATAGACATAAGGAAATTCAAGGCCCTTGGCAAGGTGAATGGTCATCAGAGCTACCCGATCACTATTCGGATCGTCTTCTTGGTCCAAATCGGTAGCCAAAGCCACGTCCTCTAAAAACTCGGCAAGACTACCATTGGCATCAGCCAGTTCTACTTGACCTTCTGTAAAATCTCGAATACCGTTAAGCAATTCTTCGACATTTTCGATACGGGCAATACCTTCGGGTGTGGCATCTTTTTTAAGCTCTTGTACCAAACCAATTTTCTTGGTGACCAAATCTGCAATTTCAAAGGCATTTAAACCTTCATTTTCAATTTGAAAGCGCTGGATAAGGG
>JAYPMN010000248.1:0-2552 GCA_038129925.1 Flavobacteriaceae bacterium | reverse complement strand
AAACCAACTCTTTAACTGAAGATTTCTCAATCCTGTTTTAGGGGGTTGTTGTGTGGATACGTGATGTGGAAAACCTAAAACTTCTAAGGCACTTCTATCCCAAACACAGGGGATGGGTTTTTGAAAACTGTTTTTCTGTTGAAACAGTGAGTTGGGATTTGATATGTAACCTATTCTTTATACATTAGAGATATTATTAATCATAAATCAATAACAATGAAAAGTTTTTTATACTTATTTTTCCTGATGTCCCTAATTATGACTGCACAGGAAAAGAAAAGTTATTTTGTACATCTAACTTCTGATCCAATGAAAAATCCTTCATCAGCTATGATGTCAATTGCTGCAGCAAGCGAGGCGCTAAATCAGGGGCATCACGTTACATTTTTTGCTGCTGGTGATGGCACTAAAATACTTATCAAAGACGTAATTCAAAACCTCCATACGGTTACTTCTCTTGGTGGTGGAACAAATAAAATTAGTCAAAGATTAGAAAAATCAATAATAGATTTTTCGAATAATGGCGGAGTAATTCATATATCCGAAGGTTCGATTTTAACTTTTGGAGTTTCACAAAAAAATTATAAAGAATATTTAATTGATGTTAACGAAATTAATTGGAGCTATCCTAAAGAACTAATCGAAGAAAGTTCTAAAGCTGATATTGTTTTTTCATATTAAGCGATTAATTATAATGGGAATCAAATTTAATAGTGTCTTAATCTCAGTATTAATAGAGTCTGTAGGAGTAAATGAAATTAAATAGTTATAGTTCCATATACTCTACAATTATCTGGCCTAGATTCCATCCTGGAATGTAATAAGTATATGGCGAATCCTTTAAAATTTCATCAAAAATTCGCTTTTGTAAGACACTTGAATTCCCTGTGATGATGGTTAAGGAAAAGGAACCTTTCTGCTGCTGTTCAGCAAGGGTATCTTTTACTTTTTCCATGGCCTCCTTGTGTCGGATCAGATGAAGATCTATTGATTTTATAAAGTCAGAATTTTAATTAAATAGTTTTAGTTGTTTCTTGCTGAAAGGTAACGCTCGATATGCATTTGATCCAATGAATCTGAGTCTCCGTATTGTTCTCTTAACTCAGAAAGTCTTTGATGCAGTCTTTTTTGAACCTTTTCATAGTCGGGATTGTCATAAAGATTATTCATTTCAGATGGATCTTCCTGTAAATCGTATAGTTCCCACTCATCAATGTCGTAATAAAAATGCATGAGCTTATAGCGATCTGTACGTACCCCGTAATGGCGTTTGACCATATGAACGGAAGGATATTCGTAATAGGTATAATAAATTGCATCTCTCCATTCACCTTTTTTTTGATTGACCACATCTCTAAACGAAGCCCCTTGCATATCTTGAGGAATTTCAACACCTGCATAGTCTAAAAAAGTGGGTGCAAAATCTAGATTTTGTATCATTTTATCGACAACTGATCCAGCAGGGATTTCTTTAGGATAACGCATCAACATCGGAGTTTTAAGAGATTCCTCATACATAAAGCGTTTGTCAAACCAGCCGTGCTCTCCTAAGTAAAAACCTTGATCTGAGGTATAGACTACGATAGTATTTTCTTTTAGTCCCTCCTGGTCGAGATAATTCAAAACTTCACCTACACCATCATCTACCGATTGGATAGTCCTGAGGTAGTCTTTGATGTAGCGATTAAATTTCCAAAGAGCAAGTTCTTTATCCTCCATGTTTTGAGCTTTCATAGCTTCATTTTTGGGAGTGTAAGCTTCCAGCCAAGCCTGCTTTTGATCTGGCGAAAAGCGCTCTAGTTCTCGTTCAAAACCGGTATTGTTTCCAAAGGGATCAGTAAGGAACTTAAAATCGTGTCCCCAGCGACCGTGGCCTCCACTGCCGTGAGCTACTGCGATTTGTTCTTCTGAAGCAGCAATTAACATTTCTTGGGTTTTAGCTGCAGTACCCCTGTTGGAATAATTGTCAAAAAAATTAGCAGGAGGATTAAAGGTTTTATCGTCAAAGAGTGTTAGATATTTTTCTTCTGGTTTCCAATTTCTATGGGGAGCTTTTTGATGGTATAAGAGTAAAAACGGTTTTTCTTGTTTGCGTTTGTTCTTAAGCCAGTCTAACGCTAAATCTGTAGTAATGGAAGTTACATATCCTTCAATACGTTCTTCGATTCCATCAATAATAAAATCTGGATTGTAGTAATGACCCTGACCAGGAAGAACGGCGGAATAGTCAAATCCTTGAGGAAGACCCCTGAGATGAATTTTACCTATCAAAGCGGTTTGGTACCCTGCTTTTTGAAGATGCTTGGCAAAATTGTCTTGATCCCAATTAAAATCTTGTATGTTGTCTACTTTACCATTGATAAAACTGTGCTTACCAGTAAGCATTACAGCCCTACTGGGTGCACAAATAGAATTAGTTACAAATCCTTTTTGAAACAATGCTCCCTCGGTCGCTATTCTATCGATATTCGGCGTATTATTTAATCCGTATCCATAGGCACTTACAGCCTGATAGGCATGGTCATCAGACATGATAAAGACGATATTTGGTG
>JAYPMN010000247.1:0-2563 GCA_038129925.1 Flavobacteriaceae bacterium | reverse complement strand
ATACAAGTCTTAACTTTTGATAAAACAACTGACAAAAGGGGTTCGTTTTTAAAGATATTAAATAAAGACCTCAAAAAAAAATTCAACTTTTCAGTTGATGAAGTCTTTCTTTCAACATCTGTAAAAGATGTTGTTAGGGGTATGCATTTACAAAATAATAATTTTCCACTTGAAAAAATTGTTTATTGCAATTCTGGAAGCATATTAGATGTTGTTATTGATTTAAGACCAGAAAGTCCAACATATGGTAAATGGGAAACTTTTTTACTTGAGGGATCAACTTCAGATGCCTTATTTATTCCAAAAGGATTTGGACATGGTTTTAAAGCCGTATCTGAATTAGCTGAAATTTTGTATTTACAATCTGGATATTATAATAAAGATTCTGAATTGGGCATTAATCCATTGACTTTCGGCTACAACTGGGAAATTAAAAACCCAATTGTTTCTGATAGAGATTTAAATTTGCCTAATCTTAGTGAGTTTAATTTAAATGAATGAAGTAGAAATAAAAAAAGAAATTCAAGAACTAATTAAAAAGTTCGTAGAAATAAAGCATCCTGAAAATACTCCGTTTATTCCTGGAATCTCAACAGTTCCTGTAACGGGAAAGGTTTTTGATTATAAAGAAATTGTAGAACTAGTTTCTGCAGGATTAGATTTCTGGCTTACTGATGGAGATTATGCAGATTTATTTTCAGATAAAATGACCAAATTTATGGATATAAAACATTGTAGATTAGTTAACAGTGGATCTTCAGCTAACTTAGCAGCAGTAGCTTCATTAACAAACCAAAAAATTAAAAACCATGTATCACCTGGTGACAAAGTTATAACTGCAGCTGTAGGATTCCCAACTACTGTTAATCCAATTTTTCAGAACGCACTGGTGCCGATATTTGTAGACAGTCAACTAGGTACATATAATCCAACTTTTGAAAGTATAGAAAACGCTTATTACAACAATGAAAATGTTAAAGTTGTTTTTTTTGCGCACACATTAGGTAATCCTTTAGAAATAGAAAAAATAAAAGATTTTTGTATAGATAAAAAACTTTGGTTAATTGAGGATAATTGTGATGCACTTGGATCTAAATACAATGGTCAACTTACAGGAACTTTTGGAGATTTGTCAACTCTTAGTTTTTATCCAGCTCATCATATAACAATGGGTGAGGGAGGAGCTATATTAACAAATAGTACCAAACTAAAATTATCAGTAGATTCCTTTAGAGACTGGGGAAGAGACTGTTGGTGTAAAAGTGGTGTAGATAATACTTGTAACAAGAGATATGATTGGAAGCTAGGAGAGCTTCCTCACGGATATGATCATAAATATATATATTCAAACATAGGATATAATTTAAAACTTACAGACCTTCAAGCAGCCATTGGTACAGTACAAATTGAAAGATTACCTTCATTTATTGATAAAAGAAAACAAAATTGGGAATTAATAAATAATTTTTTAAAAAATTATTCAAAGTATTTCGTCCTACATGAGCCCACTGAAAACAGTGATCCCAGCTGGTTTGGCTATGCTATAACTGTTAAAAGTAATGATAAGTTTAATAGGGATGAGTTAGTCCAATTTCTTGATAGTAAAAGAATAGGAACAAGATTCCTATTTGGTGGGAACTTAGTTAAACAGCCTGCTTATAAAGATCAAAATTTTATTGTTGCTGAATCTTTGGATAATGCAGATGTAGTTTTAGATTCTACTTTCTGGATAGGTGTATATCCTGGAATAAATCAGGAAATGCTTGATTATGTTTTTGATTCATTTGAAGAATTTTTTAATAAAGTTAAATTGTTTTAAGCCAGGGTGCTTCACCAGAATCCCACAACTCGTTCATATGTAAATACTCTCTGTAGGTATCCATTGGTTCAAAATAACCCTTATGTATAAAAGCTTTTAATTGATTATCTTTTGACAAATTGATCAAAGGTTTAGATTCTAGTGTTGAATTTTCCTCCAAATATGAAATAAACTCTTTGTTAAAAACCATAAATCCTATATTAATAAATCCATCAAGAGTCGGCTTTTCAACAAAATTATTTACTATTGAATTTTTATCAAACTCGACTAACCCAAATCTAGATACAGGATTTGTAACAGTAATTGTTCCGATAGTTTTTTTTGAATTATGGAATTTTATTAATTCATCAATATTAACATTTGCAAGCCCATCTCCATAAGTTACTATAAAAGAATCCTCTAAATGTTCAGCTACCTTAAACACCCTACCACCAGTATTAGTTTCTTCACCGGTATAAATTACTTTAACATTTTTGAAACTACTAAAGTAATCTTCAATATATTCGCTTAGATAGCCGCTGCATATAATAAAATTAAAATTTTTATATTTAATGAAAATATTTATTAGGTGTTCTAGAACTGGCATTTTTCCTATTTCAACCATTGGTTTAGGTAGGTCATGAGTCATTTCTCTCATCCTGGTTCCTTTTCCGCCAGCTAAAATGACAACTTGATTAATATCTTTCATATTTTTATATAATTTAGATTATATACAGTTAATATATTCAATGATGACAAAGGGTA
>JAYPMN010000246.1:0-2572 GCA_038129925.1 Flavobacteriaceae bacterium | reverse complement strand
AACAAGCTAAAATCGCTGAAGTTGTAGAGGTGATGAAAGCAGAACTAGAACAAAAGGGTGTTCGGATTAAATTTGATAATAGAGATAAGTTTAAGCCAGGCTTTAAGTTTAACGAATACGAATTAAAGGGTGTGCCCTTAAGGGTTGCAATAGGGCCTAAGGATCTTGAAAAAGGTACTGTAGAAGTTGCTCGAAGAGACACCTTGAATAAAACTATAGTGGATCAAAGTAAACTGGTTGATTTTATAACCAACCAATTGGACATCATTCAAGGAGATTTGTTTCAAAAAGCAGTAGATTTTAGGCAAAATCATATCACAGAAGTCAATGATTTTGATGAGTTTAAGGCTGTTATTGAGGGAAAAGGAGGTTTTGTTTCTGCCCATTGGGACGGTACAGCGGAAACTGAAGAAGCCATAAAAAAAATAACTACAGCGACCATTCGATGCGTCCCCTTGGAGGCTAAAGAAGAAGCAGGTCAATGTGTGTATTCTGGAAATCCATCGACGCAACGAGTCCTTTTTGCAAAAGCTTATTAATTGTTTTTTAATAAGGGTTGTTTAATAACATTTTTACGTGTACATTTGCGCACTAAAAATATGGCCCGTTCGTCTATCGGTTAGGACGCCAGGTTTTCATCCTGGAAAGAGGGGTTCGACTCCCCTACGGGCTACAAATTAAAATTAATTATGGCAAATCATAAATCTGCTTTAAAACGCATTCGTTCAAATAACAAAAAAAGGCTACTTAATCGCTTTCAACACAAGACAACTAGAAACGCGATTAAAAAGTTGAGAGAACTGACAAGTAAAAAAGAAGCTACTAAAATGTTTCCTTCCGTAGTTTCTCTTATTGATAAATTAGCAAAGAAGAATATCATTCACGCTAACAAGGCAGCAAACTTAAAGTCAAAGCTAGCAAATCACATTGCCTCCTTATAGCCGAAATGATTAATATTTATAAAAAAGGCTCCTAATCACTAAGGAGCCTTTTTTTATGATAGAGATTAACTGCTTTATGAATTCATAGAGATTAAGAACTCTTCATTGCTTTGAGTTCTTTGGAACCTATCATTGATGAATTCCATAGCTTCTACAGGATTCATGTCAGCTAAATACTTTCTCATTATCCACATTCTCTTAATGGTGTTTTCATCCAATAATAGGTCATCTCTTCTCGTGCTAGAAGATACCAAATCAATGGCGGGGAAAATACGGCGGTTTGCTATACGGCGATCCAATTGAAGCTCCATATTACCTGTTCCTTTAAATTCCTCGAAGATCACTTCGTCCATTTTAGATCCCGTTTCGGTTAAAGCCGTTGCGATGATAGAAAGTGATCCACCGTTTTCAATGTTTCGAGCTGCTCCGAAAAAACGTTTGGGTTTATGCAGCGCATTTGCATCGACTCCCCCACTTAATATTTTACCTGAAGCTGGTTGGACGGTATTGTAAGCTCGGGCGAGGCGAGTGATTGAGTCTAACAGAATAACCACATCGTGACCACATTCTACTAAACGTTTCGCCTTTTCTAAAACGATGTTGGCAACTTTTACATGTCGATCAGCTGGCTCATCAAATGTAGAAGCGACTACTTCACCGTCAACATTTCGCTGCATATCAGTAACCTCCTCAGGACGTTCATCGATAAGAAGAATTAATTGATAAACTTCTGGATGATTAGCTGCAATCGCATTTGCAATATCTTTTAATAGCATGGTTTTACCTGTCTTGGGTTGTGAAACAATCATTCCTCTTTGCCCTTTTCCAATTGGTGAAAACAAGTCCATAATCCGAGTTGAGATTGTACTTTGTTTGTCTGCAAGGTTGAATTTTTCTTGGGGAAATAGAGGGGTTAAATGTTCGAATGAAACCCGGTCACGAACGACTTTAGGATCTAGTCCGTTAATTTTATCCACCTTGATTAAGGGAAAATATTTTTCTCCTTCTTTAGGTGGTCGAACAGAACCCAGGACTGTGTCACCTGTTTTTAGTCCAAAAAGTCGAATCTGAGACTGAGAAACGTATACATCGTCTGGAGATGAAAGATAATTATAGTCTGAAGAGCGGAGAAATCCATACCCTTCTGACATCATTTCCAAAACGCCTTCTGTTTCAACTATTCCATCAAACTCAAAGTCTGGTTGACGGTATCTGCTTCTATTGTCTTTGTTGTGATTGTGGTCTTGACGGTTTTTGTTTTGGTTATCATTCCTTTTTTGAGCACCGTTGTTGTTAGGGTTGTTATTGTTTTGATGCTGCCCTGATTTTTTTTGATTGGGGTTGTTGTTTTTTTGATGATGTTGATTTTCTTTTTGAGGCTTGGGTTTTGATTTTTGTACTGGGAGTACTTTAATCGCCAACTTTTTTTCCTCAGTAGGGGATGTTTCTTTTGGTTTTTCGCTTTTGGACTCTTCATCGGGTCTTGAGGCGATATAATCAACTATTTGGTAAATAAGATCTAATTTTTTAAGACCCGCAATTCTTTTGATCCCAATTTTTTTTGCGATTTCCTGTAATTCAGGCAATTTCTTTGTTTTAAGAGTAGCTATTTCGTACATGAAGTTATTTGA